>CAYOEE010000054.1:0-8612 GCA_964402935.1 uncultured Alistipes sp.
TATTTTTTGAAGCGTTGTTAGACAACTCCTTTTTGTTGTATCGGTTTACCGCTACTCCTTCGCTGTGCTCCAGCCGTAGTACATAACCACCAGGAAGCAGATGAGCGGCAGGATGAACGAAACATTCACCGCGGGCCAGCCCATAAGCGTACCCTGGTCGATGATCATCGCCTGCACGGGGGGCAGTACCGAGCCACCCAGGATGGCCATGATCAGACCCGCAGCACCAAATTTGGCATCCTCGCCCATACCCTCAAGGGCAATGCCGTAGATGGTGGGGAACATGAGCGACATGCAGGCCGAAACAGCCACCAGGCAGTACAGACCCACGCGACCATCAATCGCAATCACACCGGCCGTAGCTGCTGTGGCGGCAATGGCCAGGATGAACAACAGACGTCCCGGGTTGATATACTTCAAGAGGTAGGTGCAGACAAAGCGCGACGAGCAGAAGATCACCATGGCGATGATGTTGTAGCGCTGCGAGAGCACCTCGGCGTCGATCTCGGCCATACCCTCACCGACAAATACGCGCGTACCGTACTGGATGATGAAGGTCCAGCACATGATCTGTGCACCGACATAGGCAAACTGCGCAATTACACCGTTGCGGTAACGCTTCTGCGAGAAGATGCGCTTCAGCGTGGGCAACAGGCCGTCCTGCTTCGACGACTCCTGCACCTTGGGCATACGGGCCAACCAAATGACCAGGAACATGACGGCAATGACCACACCGATAATCAGATAGGGGGTAATCAGCACCTGCAGGTCGGCCTGTTTCATCGCCTCAAACTCTGCTTCGCCCAGCGTGGCACGACCCGCCGTATCGAGCGGATTGAGCTTCGCCTGGATGAAGTTCATCGCCACATACATACCCAGGAGCGAGCCCATCGGGTTGAAGGCCTGCGCCAGATTCAGGCGGCGCGTAGCCGTAGCCTCCGAGCCCATCGAGAGAATGTAGGGGTTGGCACTCGTCTCGAGGAACGAGAGACCGCACGTAAGGATGAAGTAGGCCAACAGGAAAGGGTAGTAGTTACCCGTCATCTTGGCCGGGAAGAAGAGGAAAGCTCCGATGGCGTAGAGGCCGAGGCCCATCAAAATACCCGCCTTGTAGGAGAAACGGCGGATGAACATGGCGGCCGGAAAGGCCATGGCGAAGTAGCCTCCGTAGAAGGCCACCTGCACCAGCGCTCCATCCGTTACGCTCATGCGGAAAATCTTGGAGAAGGCCTTGACCATCGGGTTGGTGATGTCGTTGGCAAAGCCCCACAGGGCGAAGCACGAGGTGATCAGAATAAACGGCACAAGGTAGTTCACACCGTTGTGCTTCAAAATCGATTCTTTGACTTTGTTCATAAGTTGGTTATTGTTTGTTGGGTTTTTATTCGTTCTCGTTGATCAGGTCGGCCACCACCGCCTCGGTGTAGCGGATCACATCCTGCGGGTCGATTTTCAGTTGCAATCCGCGGACACCGGCCGAAATGAAGATATAGGCAAAAGCCTCGCAACTCTGATGGATGAAGGTCGGGAAGCGTTTTTTCATCCCGATCGGGGTGCATCCGCCGCGGATGTAGCCCGTCGTGGGCAGCAGCTCCTTCATCGGGATCATCTGCGCACTCTTGTTGCCCGAGAGCTTGGCCGCCTTCTTCAGATCGACCTCCCGATCGCCCGGAATGACGCATACGAAGTGGCCGTTGCGGTCACCCTTCAGCACCAGGGTCTTGAAGACCTGCGCGATATCCTCGCCCAGCTCCTCGGCCACGTGTGTAGCGGCCAGGTCGTTCTCATCGACCGTGTAGGGGATCAGTTCGTAGCTGATCTTGGCTCGATCCAAGAGCCGTGCGGCATTTGTCTTTTCGATCTTCGCAGCCATGCTCGTTTAGCGGCAGATTTCGTGAATCTTATGGTAGATCTCGGCCTGCTCCTCGGGGGTCTCGGCGTAGGTCACGACGATGAGTTTCATGCCCGGCTTCCAGAGCGAGCGTACCTTCTCCTCCACCAGCTCCACATCACCCACGATGCGGGCGTTGAGCACCGCACCCGTCGAGGCAAAGGCCTCGGCAAATCCCGCGGTGGGGTTGGCGCCCGGGTCGGTGGCGAGTGAAAAGGCACCGTCGGCCATCTTCAGCCCCGTGATGCGGGCAATCTGCTCCTTCTTCTGCGACCAATTGCCGCACGAGTGGAAGACCGTACCCCCGAAGCGATCGCCCACCTTTTGCATGGCGGGTACGCAGAGCGGGAAGTAGAGGTCGTCCGAAAGCATCGTCACCGTATCGTCGCTCATGCCCAGACCATCGAACATTCGGCTCGAAGCAAATCCGTGGCCGGGCTTGACAAGCGCATCTCCGATCAGGCGACGTTGCGCTTCGGTAAAGTCGATCAAGAGGTCGGCCGTGCGATCCATGGCCGTTAAGATCGAGTCGGGATCGAGCATCAGGTCGAGGTAGAAGGAGTTCGAGTCGATGATGTTGCTCAAGGTGTTGAGCGGGGACTGCACGTCGCAGTACGACATCGGGATCTCACCCTTCGTCTTGTCGAGGAAGTACTCGACCATTTGGAGCGTGTGGCGACCAATCGCGGTCTCGGCCACCGGCTTAAAGGGGGCAGCTACCAGGTCGGCCGTGGTCATAAACTTTCCATCTACGGCCGGTGCTTGCCCCGCCTCCCAGCGGTAATCGAAGCCATAGGCGGCCGCCACCGTGCCGAGTCCGTACCACGGCTCGAGGAAGTTCGCCACATCGGCCTTGAACTGCATCGAGGCCTCCAGTGCACCGAGCTGCCAGGCGAGTGACTTCTCCCAATCGCGGCAATCCTCGGCAAAGACCTCCTTGACGCGCATACGGCGATAGACCAGCACCCCTTGATCGGCCTCCCAAAAGGCCTTGCAACGGGCATCCAGCTCGGCGGCATACTCCGCATAGCGGGCGCGGTCAAACTTTTCGGGCGCGATCGGCTCTACCTTCGTCGCCTGCGAATCGGCCAACGAAGTGTTGAAAGTATCTTTTTTTGCCATAACTTTTAAGAGCAAAGAGGAGAGAGCGAAGAGGAAAGAGAATTTCTTCCGTTGTCCATCGACTTTGCGGTGTTTGTATGTTTAGGTTCTACTTTTTGTCCGAGCAAAGAGGAGAGAGCAAAGAGGAAAACGTTTTTTCTCTTTGGCTCAATCATTTGCTGGTTTATTCTTCGGTTTTCAAATTGTTTTTCGCTGTTTTAATGCTTGCGGTAAGTAACGCAACAATCTCCATTAACTCTTTGTGGAGTGGCTGAAATGTGGCTTGATAATGATATTGCTTTCGACCAATAGTTCCAACCGGTAGGCTGTTTCATCAGCCTCTTTGAAGGCGATGGATAATTTATTGATGAAATCAGCTTTGCTTTGGGCATTCCAACTTTCACGCGTATTAGCACCAATGCTTGTCCCGCTCTTGAGAATCTGTCGAGCAAACAAATGTGCGTTTCGCTCCTCCAAGTAGTTGGCAAAGTGAATAATCTGCACCGCAAATTGCTTGGTCTTTTTGAAAGTTATACTTTGTTCGTTGTTCATGGTCTTCTACACGCAAATCGGCAAAACAAAGAGCGCTATTATTTCTCTTTCGGTGTTGAATATTTTTGAGCCTCCTCGATGGACATTTTTTTTCGAATCAGTGCGTACTGTTCTTTGGAAAATGTGCTGTTGTCGGGATTTTCAGGAGAAAGTTGAACCAGTTCCCACCCTTGCAAGCTCATATAATTTAAGGCGTGCAAAAGGTTGAAGAAAGATAGTTTCCCCCCATTCTCATCAAGAATAGGAACATCCTTAAACTCGGGTCCCATCTGAATATGAGCTACATAACCTTTTGTTGCTGTGGGTCGCCAATGCAATTGTGCATAGACATACGAACTTTCTTGCGCTATGGCAGCAATCGCCACAAACAAAACAAGAGAGGTTATAATAAATTTTTTCATAGCTCTATATTTTTGGTATTGTTCAACTCTCTTCCTCTTAATCTTAATATCTTATCTTTTTACACTATCCTCTTACAAATTCTCTTTGCTCTTTGCTCTTTCCTCTTCCCTCTATCAAATCGTTTGCGATTTGATAAATCTCTTTTACGCGTTCATCGGTCACGGTATCGTCCATATTGACGCAGCAGATGCCCGTCTTGTAGAGGTCGCCCGAAGCGGCAACGCGGGTCGAAATGATCTCGCGCAACTCGTCCGACGAGTAGCCCCCGATCTCCACGGGGTTCAGTCTGAGCGAGAAGAAGGTCTCGGGCAGCATCTGACGCAACGTGGCTACATCACCGCCCCAACCCAGGTCGAGGAACGCAAGGTTCTCGATTTGGGCAAATTGAGCCGCGTGACGATGGGGGTCTTTGCCGCAGTAGTGGATGCCGTAGGGTTGGTATTTTTGGCTCCAGGCGATGTCGATCGGCAGGAGCAGATCCTCGTAATCAAACTCCGAAATCATCGTGTGGGTACACTCCGAGTGGAGGTAGAGCGGCTCATCCAAGAGGCGGGCAATGCGATTGACCGAGATAGAGCTGGTTCCCGTCTCACTGTGGATGTAGCTGAAGAAACGCTCCACGACGCGCCCGATCTGAGCAAAGTAGGCCTTCGTGGCCTCGGGGTCGAGCATCATATCCATCAGTACCGATTCGCCCTTCAGGTCGAGGGCCAGGTTCAGCACACCACCCCAATTGATATCGCCCGTCACATAGCCATACTTCGCTTTGAGCTGTTCGATCAGCTTTTGCAGGCGCTTGAAGGCGGGCGAACGGAAGGGAGCCTCCTCGTCGATTGTCAGCTCCTCGCGGTGGGCGCAGATCACCTGCGGAGCGGTGTTGGCTCCGTACTCGATCTCGCAACCCAGCATCTCGGACAGAAGATAGCCCGCTGCCAGATGCACGGCACCGATCTCGGGGCGCTCCTCGGCGTGGTGGAGTCCCAGCCCACAATCGGCAAAGCGGTCGTGGAGGGTCTGCTCCATGAGTTGTTCGTCACTTACGCGACGACGCGGGTCGTAGAAGAAATCTTCGTCGAAGACAATGCCGACGTGCTTGTTCCACCACGAAGGGTGGAAAACTACATCGACGGGAAGCGGTGTGGAGCAGAGTTTTTTCATGGGTTTTATAGTTCTATGGAGGGCATAAACCTCCAAATTGGTGCTAATGTACTAAAAAAAAGGGAAAGCACCGCACCTTTTTTGAGGAAAGGTTCGCGCGCGTGCAATTTTCTCGGAAAAGTGCGGTTATTTCTATTTCTTTGACTACATTTGTAGCTATGAAGCGCGATTTGCTCTTGATCCTTTTGTCGGTGGTGTTGCTCTCGGTGGGGTGGCTCGGATTGTCGGGTCTCGGTCTGCCGGTGGCGTTTGTGCCCCTGTTGATCATGAGCGAACGGGCGGAGAATTCGCGTCGGGGATGGTGGCAGACTTTTTGGCGGGCTCTGCTGATCTTCGTTTTGTGGAACGTGACCACCATCTGGTGGATCTGGAACGCCACGCCCATCGGCCCGATTGCTGCCACACTCTTCTCGACCTTCTACAACATGCTGGCCTTCATGCTCTACCACACGGTGCTGAAGAAGGCTCCTCGTGCCTTGGCCTACACGACGCTCGTGGCGGCCTGGATCGCCACGGAGTATTGGTACACCGGCAGCGACTTCTCGTGGCCGTGGCTCACGCTCGGCAACGGCTTCTCGCACGATGTGTGGGCCGTGCAATGGTACGAGTGGACGGGGGTCTTTGGCGGTTCGTTGTGGGTGCTGGTTTCGAACCTGCTCATTTTTGAGGCTATTCGTCAGCGCACCGTAGGAGAGGTGGTCGCAGCCGCCTTGGGGGTTGTGGTGCCCTTGGCGGTGTCGCTTGCGCTGTGGTTCGGTGACGAAGAGCCGCAGGAGCAGGTGCGTGTAAGCTCGATTCAGCCCAATGTCGATTGCTACGAGAAGTTTGGCAATACGGATGCCGAGCAGGTGCGCAATATCTTTGAACTGCTCGATGAAGTCCCTGCCGAGACGGATTTTATCCTCCTGCCCGAAACAGCCATGCCGGGTCACTATTGGGAGCCGAAGCTCTCCAATCAAATCATGGGAGAGGAGTCGGCGATTTGGCAGGCTGTGCGCGATACCTTGCGCCAACACCATCCCGAAGCCATGTTGCTCACGGGAACAAATACTTGTCGTTATTACAGCCCGGGGCTGGAGAGCGAAACGGCTCGCTCATTTGGTTATGGAAAAGGTGGTTACGACCACTTCAACACGGCCGTCGGTCTGGATACCACCTCCCGCGTGCAGTTGCACCACAAGGGAAAGCTCGTCATTGGCGTGGAGAATACCCCGACCTGGGTATTCCGCCTGATGGATTTCCTGGTGGTGGATCTCGGCGGTATCGTTGGTCAGATCGGTCGGGGCACACACGGCTCGGCCTTCGACCATCGAGGTGTGAAGATCGGCCCTGCCATCTGCTACGAGGGCGTTTATGGCGAGTTCTTTGGCGATCATGTGCGCCGAGGCGCCGAGGTGATGGCCATCCTCTCGAACGATGGCTGGTGGGGCGATACCCCGGGTTACGAACACCTCTTCTCGATCTCGCGTCTGCGTGCCATCGAGCATCGTCGCGCGGTGGTTCGCTCGGCCAATACGGGTCGTTCGGGCTTTATTTCGTCCCGTGGTGAGGTTAGCTCGACCCTGGGCTGGGAGGAGCGCGGGGTGCTGACCGAGGAGGTGGCGCTCAATAGCGAGCAGACCCTCTACACCCGCTATGGCGACCTCTTGGGGCGCGTGGCAAACTACCTGTTGCTGCTCTCGGTGCTCTATTATGTGGCCTATCGCGTCAAGCGACGCAACTATCTTGTGGACTAATCCCGTACCAACAATATTATGAACTACACTCAAACACTCGAATTTCTGTTCCAACAACTCCCTGCCTTTGAACAGAAGGGAGCCTCAGCCTACAAACCTGGCTTGGAGCGTATCACCGAGTTTTGTCGCGTGCTGGGCAACCCGCAACGCAACTTCTTCACGATCCATGTGGCCGGCACCAACGGCAAAGGCTCCGTGTCGCACATGCTGGCCTCGATTCTTGAGCAGGCCGGCTACCGCACCGGACTCTTTACGTCACCCCACCTGAAGGACTTCCGCGAGCGAATTCGCGTCGATGGCGAGATGATCCCGAAGCAGAAGGTGGTCAATTTCGTCAGCAAGCACCGCGAGAAGATGATCGACCTCAAGCTCTCGTTCTTCGAGATGACCGCTGCCCTGGCTTTCGACTACTTTGCGCAGGCAGATGTCGAGGTGGCAGTGATTGAGACGGGCCTCGGTGGCCGACTCGATGCCACGAACGTGATCCTTCCCGTGGTGAGCATCATTACGAACATCGGCTTGGAGCATACGGCTCTCCTGGGTGACACGCTCCCGAAGATCGCGGCCGAGAAGGGCGGTATCGTGAAGAAGAGCATCCCCGTTGTGGTGGGTGAGAAGGATAGCCGTTGGTGTGGCGTGATCGAGGAGATGGCTGAGCAGTGCCGTTCGCGTGTGATCTATGCCGAGGAGGAGTTCTGCTGCGAGGAGCAGCACGACGAGGCAGGCGAACAACGCTTGTCGTTGCGCCGTCTGCGCGATGAGTACCTCTACGATGTCTACCTGGATTTGATGGGGCACTATCAGCGCAAAAATGTTTTGACTGTCGCTGCCGTTACCGACTACCTGCACGAGAAGACCCCGCTGACCATTTCGCGTCGTGCCTTTATCGAGGGTATGCGCACCGCATCAAAGGAGACCTCGCTGATGGGTCGCTGGCAGAAGTTGGGCGAGAAACCGCTCATGATCTGCGATACGGGCCACAACGCCCACGGTATTCGCTATGTGAGCGAGCAGATTGCCGCCACACCCCACGAAAAGCTCTACTGCGTGGTGGGCTTTGTCAAGGATAAGGACCTGTCCCACATCCTTCCGCTACTGCCTAAAGAGGCGCACTACATCTTCACGGCTGCCCAAACCGAGCGTGCCGTGCCCGCTGAGGAGCTTTGCCGCAAGGCTGCCATTTATGGCCTGCTGGGCGAAGTCGTGGAGGGCGTTCCTGCCGCCGTCGAGCGCGCCCGCTCCTTGGCCTCGGAGGAGGATCTGATCTTTATCGGTGGCTCGACCTATGTGGTCGGCGAAGCAATGTAGGGAAGAAAGACCGGTATTTTAGGAAGTGGGTGCATCCAACTGTTTGGTCGGGAAGCCCCCACTTCTTCTATTTCTATGGCGGCCTTGGGTTGTTGGTTGTCGCTTGACAGTACTCGGCAACATTATCCGGTACCCCCCCTCAGAGGTTGCCATTTTATTCACAATGATATATCAACGAATTATCATTGATAATTCGTTGATATGGCGTATATAGTATATGGTTAGCTTTGTAAATGACCGATTATCAGCTATAAAATAAAGAGCCTCTTAACAAGGCTCCTGTGAAAAATGAACGAAGCGTCATTTCATTTGAAAATAATACTCCTTACCGTCTATGATTCTGGTTTTTACTTTGACATTTTCCCAATCTACTGAGAAAGAGAATAGATATTCGAATTTTACTCCGTTGATTTCGATTGGCAATAGTATCTTGACATTGGTCAATTGATCTTCCCAATATAAGA
>CAYOEE010000055.1:0-8608 GCA_964402935.1 uncultured Alistipes sp.
TTGAAAGTTGAAAGTTGAAAGTTGAAAGTTGAAAGTTGAAAGTTGAAAGTTGAAATCCCCTTTAGTAACCCTTATTTCCCTTTAGCAACCTTTAGTAACCTTTCCTCCCTTTTCGCCTTTCTCGCCCTTTTATTTTTGTCTAAAGTAAATCTGCATCGGAACGCCCGAAAAATCCCACTGCTGGCGCATATTGTTCTCCAAGAATCGACGATACGGTTCGCGGATATACTGCGGCAGATTCACGAAGAAGGCGAACTGCGGCGTGGGGGTCGGGAGCTGGGTCACATACTTGATTTTGATGTACTTACCCTTCGTTGCGGGGGGCGGATAGTTCTCGATCAGCGGCAGGAGGTATTCGTTAAGCTCCGAGGTGGCGATGCGACGCTTGCGCGACTCGTGGACGCGGATGGCCGTCTTCAGCACATCCAGGATGCGTTGCTTCTCGAGTACCGAGGTGAAGATAATCGGAATATCGTTGAACGGAGCAAGACGCTTTTTGAGGAACTCGATCCACTCCTTCATCGTGTTGTTGTCCTTCTCGATCAGGTCCCACTTATTGACCACGATCACACAACCCTTGCGGTTGCGGACGATGAGGTTGTGGATGTTCAGGTCCTGCTGCTCCAGACCCTGCACAGCGTCGAGCATCAGGATGCAGACATCCGAGTTCTCGATGGCACGGATCGAACGCATCACGGAGTAGAACTCCAGATCCTCCATCTCCTTGCCCTTCTTGCGCATACCGGCCGTATCGACCAGGTAGAAGTCCATGCCGAATTTGTTGTAGCGCGTGCGAATCGAATCGCGCGTCGTGCCGGCAATCGAGGTGACAATGTTGCGCTCCTCACCCAGTAGGGCGTTGGTCATCGAAGACTTACCTACATTCGGACGACCCACGATCGTGATGCGGGGCAGCGACTCGTCCTCCTCGGCGTAGGTCTCCTCGGGCAGAGCGGCGAGAATGGCATCCATCAGGTCGCCCGTGCCGCTACCCGACATCGACGAGATGCAGTAGGGGTCGCCCAGACCGAGCGAGTAGAACTCGTGCGAGAGATAGACCTGGTCGTTGTTATCGACCTTGTTGCAGATAAGCAGTACCTTCTTCGAGGTGCGACGCAGGATATCGGCCATCATCATATCGAGATCCGTGATGCCGGTCGAAACCTCCACCAGGAAGAGGATCACATCCGCCTCGTCGATGGCCAGCATCACCTGGCGACGAATCTCGTCCTCGAAGATATCCTCCGAATTGACCGTGTAACCACCCGTGTCGATCACGGAGAACTCCTTGCCGTTCCAGTCGGTTTTGCCGTAGTGGCGGTCGCGGGTTGTGCCGGCCGTCGAATCGACAATGGCCTGACGCTGACCCACCAAGCGGTTGAAGAGGGTCGATTTGCCGACATTGGGTCGGCCGACGATTGCTACCAAACTCATATCCTGTATCGTTTTTTCCTATTTTGAACTGCAAAGATAGGAATTAAATTTCATTTAATAAAATCAATTGAAATAGCGCTTCTCGCTTTCGCTGCCTGCCTGTACGGGGAAGAGCAGGATGTGGTTGTTTTGTGCGAAGTGCTCCTCGATGTAGGCCGGCAGGCGATGCATTGCGGCGTGGTACGAGATGCGGTCACGACGGCTCATGACAACCCACATCGAATCATCCTCGCGCACATCCTCAAAGAGCGTGTTCGGCTCCTCCCAGCCATGCTTCTCGACATAGTCGGCAATATCGACCTTGCGGGGTTTGCGTCGCAGGTAGGCAATCGTCTCCTTCGTGCCGTGGAAGATGAGCTTGGCACCCGTGTCGTGCGCCAGATGGCGGATGCGCAGTACCCACGTTTCGAAGCCCTGCTCCAGCTCGGCACGTGGCGGAATATAGACCAGGTGGCGCTTGACGGTCGAGAGGGGTTGCACGGCTTGGTAGATGTAGGTCGTCACGTTCGTGCGCGCCAAGACGGCCGGAATGGTCGTACCCAAGACCGACTCACGTCCCAGCGTATTGAAGGCGTTGGCGTGCTCCGGTGCGCGGTGCATGCCGAGCACCAGGTCGGTGATGTTGCGCTCGCGCACGACGCTGATAATGGCATTGACGATATTGACGTCGTAACGCAGCAGGCGGTGCATGTGGATGCCGGCCGAGGCCGAGGCATCGGCAGCCGCGAGGAGCATCTTCTCGGCCGAGGCGATCTGCTCCTCGGAGGCGGATTGGTTATCCAGCGCACGCAGGGCGTAGAGGCTGCGGTGTTTCTGCTTCGTCACGGCAATACCCAGACCGACCGCCTCGGTCACCGTCATGGGGTGTGAAATGGGAATCAGGACGTGTTCGCCCGTCTCGGCGCGACGCTCCGCCTGCGGCCCCTCGATGGCGATGCGGTGAGCCGCCTGCTGGGTCGTGAAGGTCGAGATGGTGCAGGTGACCAGAATCATCAGAATCGTGCCGTTGAGCACCGCCTCGCCCAACAAGCGAATCGGTGTGCCGTCGGCCTCGTAGCCCAGGATGAGGTTGTAGCCGACCATCACGACGGCCAGCGTGCCGGCAACGTGTGCCACGCTCAGTCCGAAGAGCATCCTGCGCTGATCGCCCGAAAGACGGAAGGTCTTGGCCGTCAGGGCGGCGGCGATGTACTTCGAGAGGGTCACCATCAGGATCATGACCGTGGCCACTTCCAACGTCTCCCAGCCCGAGAAGATGGCGCGGTAGTCGATCAACATACCGACGCTTAGCAGGAAGAAGGGGATGAAGATGGCGTTGCCGACAAACTCCACGCGGTTCATCAGGGGGGAGGTCGAAGGAATAAGTCGGTTCATGGCAAGACCCGCCAGAAAGGCGCCGATGATCGGCTCCAGACCGGCCATCTGTGTAAGAAATGCGCCCGAAAAGACAATGACGAGCACAAAGACATATTGCGAAACATTGTCGCTGCACCGCTTGAAGAACCAGCGCCCGATGCGCGGGAAGAGCCAAAGAATCACGAAACTACATCCGGCAATCGATCCCGCGAGCCGCCACCAAAAGGTCTGATCCGTCGCTCCCGTGGCAAGTCCCGTGACGACTGTCAGCGTGACCAGAGCCAGGATATCGACAATGATCGTACCCCCGACGGCAATCGTGACGGCCTTGTCGCGCGTGATGCCGAGCTTCGAAATGATGGGGTAGGCGATGAGCGTCTGCGAGGCAAAGAGCGCACCTAACAAGAGCGACGAGGGGAGCGAGTAGCCCAAGACGGCATAACCGGCCACCACGCCGAAGAGCATCGGGAAGATGTAGGTGTAGAGACCAAAGGCGAGTGAGCGGACGGAGCTTTGCTTAAAGTCGGCCATATCCATCTCCAAGCCGGCCGTGAAAAGAATGTAGAGCATACCGGCCGAACCCGAAAGGATGATGCTGCTGTCGCGCAGTACGAGGTTCAATCCATGCGGGCCGATCACCGCACCGGCGATGATCAATCCCAAGAGGTAGGGGATTTTGAGTCGGTTGAGAAGAAGCGGCGTGCCGAGTACGATGGCCATGATCAGGAGAAATTTCAAGATCGGGTCTTCGATCGGGGTCGTGAGTAGGTTATGTGTCGTAAGCAAAAGCATCGGCAAAGGATAGTTTTTACAAATATAGATAAAAATAGCAGAAAATTCGCAAAAAAAATGTATCTTTGGAAAATTGTTTGTTAAACCTATGTAGCTATGAAACGATTTTCAATGTTTATAATCACGGCTTTAGCCGTGTTGTGCGTCTCGTCGGCCACGGCTCAGAAGCTGGGTGTTGATTGGGGTGTGATAGCCGGTCTTAATATGGCCGACTACCAAGTCAAGCAGGTGGATAAGACCACGCAGTGGGACGATGTGAAGAACGACCTGGGTTGGCAGGTGGGTCTGATGGCCTCGCTCAATGTCGGCCGCCTTGCGATCGAACCGCAGCTGATCTACGTCCGCAACAAAATCAAGCTGACCGAGGGAGGCGAGCAGTCCTCGATTAAGGGCAATTCGCTCGATGTACCTATTCTTGTTTCGTTGCGTGTGCTTGGCCCCGTGCGCGTAATGGCCGGTCCGGTCTTTACGGTGTTGAACGACAATTCGGGACTGAAGGATATCTCGGTCGAGCAGTTGCGTTCGACCTGCTCTTATGCTGTGGGTCTGGAGGCGCGCGTGCTGCAAAAATTGCGTATCGACGTGCGCTACAACGGCCAATTCAAGAAGAAGACCACGGCCATCGGTAAGGTCGATGTCAATACCTTCGCCCTGAACCTCGGATACTACTTCTAAAGAGATTTTATGGCCGAAGGAGTAGGAAAGGAGATTTTGTTCGAGGGGGTCGATCCGCGCGAGTTGTACGGCCCGCAGAATGTCTATTTGGAGCAGCTGCGCACGAAGTGCCCCGAGCTGAAACTCATCGCGCGCGGTTCGTCGCTCAAGGTGTTGGGCTCGGAGCAGGAGGTGGCGCGTTTCGAGAAGCAGTTGCGCGGCCTGGTGGCCTACTACGAGAAGTACGGACACCTCTCGTCGCAGGTCATCGACCAATGCTTTGCCGAGGGTTTTTCGGTCACCGAAAAACCGATGGATAAGGATGTGTTGGTCTATGGCAACAACGGCATGATCATTCGTGCCCGCACGAAGAACCAGCAGAAACTGGTCGATCTGTACGAAAAGAACGACCTGTTGTTTGCCATCGGTCCTGCCGGTTCGGGTAAGACCTATACGGCCATTGCGTTGGCTGTGCGTGCCCTGAAAGAGAAAGAGGTGCGACGCATCATCCTGACGCGTCCGGCTGTTGAGGCGGGCGAGAAACTCGGCTTCCTGCCGGGCGATATGAAGGAGAAGCTCGACCCCTACCTGCAACCCTTGTACGACGCACTCAACGATATGATTCCGCCCCTGAAGTTGCAGAAGTATATCGAGGAGGGAACGGTGCAGATTGCCCCGCTGGCCTATATGCGCGGTCGCACGCTCGACAACGCCTTTGTGATTCTGGACGAGGCGCAGAATACCACCCTGTCGCAGATCAAGATGTTCCTCACGCGCATGGGACGCAATGCCCGCTTTATCGTCACGGGCGATGTGACGCAGATCGACCTGCCGCGTCGTTCGGATAGCGGTCTGACGCGCGCCATGCAGATTCTGGAGGAGGTCAAGGGGATCGGCCGTGTCGCGTTCGATAAGGGCGATATTGTCCGTCACCCGCTCGTGAAGGAGATCGTGGAGGCCTTCGATCGTCGCGCACAACGCGAGGAGCTGGAGAAAAAACTGATTGAACCTAAAAAAGAATAAACGTTTATGAACAAGAACTTAACCGCGCTCAAACCCGCCTTGGTTTGGAAACATTTCGCCCGGATCGTGAATATTCCCCGTCCGTCGGGTCACGAGGAGGCTATCCGTCAATACATCATCGACTTTGCAAAGGCCGAGGGGCTGGAGTGGAAGGAGGATGCCGCTCACAACGTCTATGTCGTCAAACCCGCTTCGGAGGGGATGGAGAACCGCGTGGGCGTGGTGATTCAGGCCCACCTCGACATGGTACCGCAGAAGAACAACGACAAGGTGTTCGACTTCTTGACCGACCCGATTGAGGCCTATATCGACGGTGAGTGGGTAACGGCAGACGGTACGACCCTCGGTGCCGATAACGGTATCGGTGCGGCGGCTATCTTGGCCGTCCTGGAGGATAAGACGCTCGTACACGGACCGGTGGAGGCGCTCTTCACGGCTACCGAGGAGACGGGCATGGATGGCGCTTTCGGTCTGGAGGGCGGTATGTTGCAGGGCGACATTCTGCTGAACCTCGATTCGGAGACCGAGGGTGAGCTGTATGTGGGTTGTGCCGGTGGTTTGGATGCCACGACGACCTTCGACTATACGGCCGAGTCTGCCCCCGCGTGCAATTGCGTGGCGCTGAAGCTCACGGCCAAGGGTATGAAGGGTGGCCACTCGGGTATCCAGATCGGCTACCAGCGTGCCAACGCCAACAAGGTGCTCTTCCGCTTCCTGGATTCGGTAGCGGCCGACTATAAGTTCCGCTTGGCTTCGGTCGATGGCGGTGGTCTGCGCAACGCCATTCCGCGTGAGGCCGAAGCTGTGGTGCTCTTCTGCGAAGAGCAGAAAGAGGCCGTGGTTGCCGCATTGAAGGCCTACGAAACGATGATCATCAAGGAGTTTGAGGATATCGAGGATAACATCCAAATCTTTGCCGAGGAGGTCGAGATGCCGGCCGAGGTGATGCCCGCCACGCTTTCGGAGAACCTCGTAAAGTCGATCATTGCCTGCCCCGATGGTGTGCAGAAGATGTCGATCTCGATGGAGGGCCTGGTGCAGACCTCGACCAACCTGGCGCGTGTCGTGTCGGATGGTCGGACGGTCAAGGTGCAGTGCCTGTTGCGCTCGTCGGTACGCTCGGAGAAGGAGTTCCTGGGTGCCCGCATGGCGGCTGTCTTCAGCCTGGCAGGTGGCGTGACGGAGCTTTCGGGTTCGTATGACGGATGGAATCCCAACATGAAGTCGCCCATCTTGGCTGCCATGACCACCTCCTACGAGCAACTCTACGGTAAGCGTCCCGCTGTAACGGCTATCCATGCCGGTCTGGAGTGCGGTATCATTGGCAGCAAGTACCCGAACCTGGATATGATCTCGTTCGGCCCGACGATCTGCTACCCCCACTCGCCCGACGAGAAGGTGGAGATTGCCTCGGTGGAGAAGTTCTACGACTTCCTGCTGCGCACGTTGGAGAATATTCCCGTTAAGGCATAACGAAGGTGGGTTTCGCCGACGAAAAATGGTTTGTGATTGTCAATCCCGTGGCCGGAGGAGGTCGCGGGCTTGACCACTTTCCGCTCATCTCGCGCCTGCTGCGTGAGGCGGGGGTGCATGCCGAGCCGGTCTTTACGGAGCATAAGTTCCACGCCGTGGAGCTGACCGTGACGGCCGTGAAGGAGGGCTACCGCCATATCATTGTGGTGGGTGGTGACGGTACGTTGCACGAGGTTGTAAACGGCCTCTTTATCCAGCAGGAGGTGAATCCCGATGCAGTCTTGTTGGCCATGATTCCCGTGGGTACGGGAAACGACTGGGCGCGCTCGTTCGGTACGTCGAACCGCTACCAGGATGCCGTGCGCAACATCGTCGAGGGGGAGGCTTTCTTGCAGGATGTCGGCCAGGTGAGCTACGAGGAGTCCCACTTCCGCCAGACGCGCTATGTGGCCAACGTGGCGGGTGTGGGTTTCGATGCCCATGTCATTCGACAAATCTCGCACCAGGAGAAGCGTGGCTTCACGCGCCGCTGGCACTATACGATCAATCTCCTGGGCTCCTATTTCGGCTATAAATCGACCGGCGTGAAGATTTGGGTGGACGATAAACGGGTCTTCAACGGCCTCCTGTTTTCGATCGCCCTCGGTATCTGTAAATACAATGGCGGCGGTATTCAGCAGCTGCCCGAGGCCGTGGCCGATGACGGTATGTGGGATGTGACGCTTGTCAAGCCGTTGCACTTTTGGCACGTCTTGTTCCGCCTCCGCTACCTCTATAACGGCGGTATCTACCGCATCGGTCATGTGCGTCATGCGCGTGGTTCGAAAATCCGCATCGAATCCTCGCCCGAAGTCTCGTTGGAGGCCGATGGTGAACTGCTTGGCGAAACACCGCTCGAATTCTCGATCCTGCCCCGCGCCATTCGGGTCGTGGTGAGCAAGGAGTTTGCCGAAGAGAGGAAGTTGAAAGTTGAAAGTTGAAAGTTGAGAGTTGAAAGTTGAAAATTAGTTAGCTCAACAAAAGGGAGATAGCCACCGGTTCAGGTTATCTCCCAAATTTTTTTGTTGAGCGACTGAAAGCACGACAAAGTAACTCTCAACTTTCAACTTTCAACTCTCAATTTTCAACTCTCAACTACTCCACGATGTCAATCTCCGTGACGACCCAGTCGAAGAGGTCGTTGGCGCAGCCGCTCTCGATTTGGCGGATTGCGGAATTGGAGGTCGTGTCGGCCAGGATGGCGGCCACGAAGTTCTGCATGGTTACAAACTGATTATTGACCTGCTGGGCAAAGCAGTTGTAGAATTGGCGTTGCTGGGTGCGATCCAGCCCCTTGGGAAGTACACCCTCGGCTACCAACGAGTGGTAGGGATAGATGTGGCGCATATTGTGGGCGTCGGCGTTGAGGTAATCGACAATGGTCTCCACGACCACCCAATCGACCGTATCTTCGACACCGGGCATCTCGATAAAGGTGGCATAGACGGGGTAGGTGGTCTCCAGGTCGGTGGCCACTTCATCCGTGAAGATGAGGTACTCGGCATCCGTCAGGTCGTTCAGATAGACCATGTCGCGGTACTCGCGCAGGGCTTGGCGCATCGCTTGACGCTGCTGATGCGTCCATTCGCGCTTCTTCGAGCAGCTCATCATCCCAATCACAATCATCGCCACGAGGGGCATACATAGGAGCAATCGTTTCATCTTTCTCTTTTTTTTGATGTTAAACTGCCTCCAAAAGTACAAAGTACGTGCCAAAACAAAAAGGTGACTAAGGGGGTGTAATAATCGCCCTTAATCACCTTTAGTTGCCTTTAATTGCCTTTAGCGCCCTAAGAAGCTGTTTAAAATTTATTTGCTTCATTCTTTTACGCTCTTT
>CAYOEE010000056.1:0-8527 GCA_964402935.1 uncultured Alistipes sp.
CTGTGAGGGTGCCGACCTGGTGCTGGCTACCGACCCCGACTCGGATCGTCTGGGTGTGGCGTTGCGCAACAAGCAGGGTGAGTATGTGCTGCTGAACGGTAACCAGACCCTGGCCCTGATTTTGAGCTATCAGCTGACGCGCTGGGCCGAGCTGGGTAAGATCGATGGCAAGCAGTTTGTTGTGAAGACGATCGTAACGTCGCAGATGGCCAATGCCGTGGCTGCTCACTTCGGTGTGAAGTGCTACGACTGCCTCACGGGCTTTAAGTACATCGCCCGCATCATCCGCCAGAACGAGGGCAAGACGACCTACATCGGTGGTGGTGAGGAGTCGTTCGGCTACCTAGCCGGTGACTTTGTGCGCGATAAGGATGCCGTGTCGGCCTGCTCGCTGGCTGCCGAGGCTGCTGCCTGGGCACTCGAGACGAAGGGTCAGACCCTCTTCGAGTGGTTGCAGGAGCTCTATGTGCAGTATGGTTTCTACCGCGAGGGTCTCGTGTCGGTTGTCCGCAAGGGCAAGGAGGGTGCCGAGCTGATTCAGCAGATGATGGTCGATTTCCGCGCCAATCCTCCCAAGACGATCGTCGGCTCGCCCGTTGTTAAGATCAACGACTACCTCAAGAGTGAGACGCTCGATGTTGTTACGGGTACGGTAACCGCCATCGAGGAGGACAAGAGCAACGTGTTGCAGTGGCTGACCGAGGATGGCACGATCGTGTCGGTACGTCCTTCGGGTACCGAGCCGAAGATCAAGTTCTACTTTGGTGTGAAAGCTCCGCTTGCCTCGGTGGATCAGTACGACGAGGTGCTGGCCCGGCTCGATGGTAAGATTGAGGCTATCAAGGAGGACCTGAAGCTGAATTAAATTTAGAACCGACGCTGCGGAGTGAGTGCAGAGGCCGCTTGCGGACTTTGCCGAGCCGCGAGGAGGAAAAGCCTGCAAAGCAGGGTTAATTCAAAATTCAAAATGATTGGGGTTGTGGCAAGCCACAACCCCTTTTTGTGTCGTCTTTAGTTACCTTTAACACCCTTTAGTAGCCTTGGTGTCAGTCATTAAAAAAGGTCGCAGACAAATGCTGCGACCCTAATTCTAAATTCTAATTTTGAATCCTAAATTTTGAATTTTGAATTCTATCTCCGCTCCCACTCCAGCGAGGCGAGGATAAACGTACCGATGGCCTTGCCCTCGTTCTGCGTGATGCGGACATCCTTGCCGGCGAGGTAGTAATTGGCCGTACCCGTGCGCGAGTGATCCTTGGCAGGGCCTAAGCCGGCCGAGGCGCAGCTCTGTACAATGTCCAAGAGGCCATCCTCACGCTCGCGCACAAACTCCTTCACGCAACCTGCATAGGCCTTCTCGGCTACGGGCGTGTAGGTGGCGGCATCCAGCAGACCGAGGCGGATACCCTTCAGGTAGGCGTAGGTGAAGATGCACGAAGCCGAAGCCTCCAGGTAGTTGGGTTGCTCGCCCACGTTGAAGGTCTCCCCCGCTACCGTGTCACCCACGTTGTCGGCCTTGACCGAGGCGTCGTGTTGCAGGAGCTGGTACCATACGCCCGACTCCTCATCCTGCCAACGAGCCAAACCGGCGGCCACCTCGTTCACGATCTTCACAACAGCCTCATAATCGGCGTGCTCCTTGGGCATGAACTCCAATACATCGACCAAAGCGGCAAAGTACCAGCCCATACCGCGACCCCAGAACTCAGGGCTGCAACCCTTGTACTCGCCCTCCTGCTGTGCCCAGAATGAATTGGGATCCTCGGGTGTAGCCGACCAAGCGTGGTAGTTGAGCTGCACGTCGGGGTTGTAGGTGTAGTGGTGGATCGTCTTGAATTGGTGGGCGATATCGCTCCACGAAGCGGTGTTATCCTCGGCGTCCTCCTGTCCGAAGTTGTACTGCCACTGCGCGTAGATCGGCGAACCCATATAGAGGCCGTCCAGCCACATCTGGTTCGGGTAGATCGCCTTGTGGAAGAAGCCGCCCTCACCCGGCAGACCCTCGGCGATGCGCGCGTGGTCGAACTTGAGCTTGTTGCGGATCATCGTAGCGGCTGAACGGTAACGCTCGGCATCCACGGTGTTGCCCTTCTGAAGCTCTGTGCGGTAGAGCGTGAAGTAGATGTTGCCGGCCGGCAGGTCGTCGATGTTTGACGGACGCAGGGCGTTGCCACCCTTCACGGTGCTGATAAACGTGCCGTCCTCGTTGAGCGAGAAGTCGGCAAAAGCCTTCACGGCGTCGTAATAGGCCTGCTTGTCGGGGTACTGCTCCCAGGTCTTGAGCACAGCGCCGGCCACGAGGCCCGAAACGTAGTCCCAACCCGTGCGAGAAAGGCTGTCTTGGTAGTGGCGGTTGCAGTAGAAGTCGCCCAAGCCGTGCGACTCGACCATGCGCTGGGCATAGGTCGGCTCCTCATGGTTGCAGCAGCACGCCACGAGTGAGAATGCCAACGCACCGGCCATTAAAGTTTTCAGTTTCAGCATAGTAGTTTATTGGTTTTGTTTAGTTAATAGTCGCTTTTCATACAAAGATAACACTTTTTGCTAAAAATCCTCCCTCGCGTGGCAAAATGTTATTTATATATAAGGTATGCTCCCCTACTAAAGTGCCTCCGTGGCGGGCTCCTCTACCCCGCTTGCGTTCTCCGTGATCGGCTCTTCGTTTTCGAGCTGCACCTGCTCCCCCTCCAGTTCCATCGAAATCGTATAGCGGTGGCGACCCTTGGTCGTCAGCGTCGAATCGCTACCGTAGGGGGTGATGCTGAATTGCTCGGCCGATACCTGTTGCTTGGTGATCATGTAATCCTTCAGCACGCTGTCGCGCACCCGGGCCAGACGTTCCACCAGCACCTTGGCCTGTTCGCCATAGAGCACCGTGGCTTTCTCCTCGGTATTCATTCCTTTGGTTGCAAGGCCGCGCTTCGTAAGCTCCTGATCGGCAAACGACTGAAGCTCCTGCGAGTTGCTCTTGATCTGATTGATCTTGTCGTAATCGATTATTTCGAGGCGCATCGTCGAGTCGCCCAGGTCCTGCTTGTAGTAGGCCGCCTTGAGCGAGTAGAGCGCCATCTGCTGCTCGGCCTCCGCGAGGTCGAGCTGTTGCGTAAGCGCTACGCGCATCTCCGGCTTCTCCTTCAGCGTCGAGGCGATCTTGTCGAACGAGGCGTACTGCTCGACCGAGAATGTGGCCTTGTGCGGCTCCTTGATGGCGATCGACGAGAATCCCTCGTCGCCTCCACCCTTGAGGAACGAGAAGGGGGCTGTGACTACCTTCAACAGCACGTTGCCCAGCGCCTTGAAGATGATTTTGCGGTACGAGAACTCCGGATCGTCGATGCGCCCTTTGACCGGCAGGTCGAGGTTGATGTGCTTCTGCTTGTCGGTCAGTACATAAACACCGAGCTTGAGCGGAAGTTTGACAGAGGGGTCGATCTCCTTGAGTTTCTTATCGACCGCAAATCGGTAGGTGTTGAGGTGGTTTGTGCCATGCAGCTCGTATTCGCGGATGATGTTTTGGCTCTCGAAATTCAGGTTGCCGCTCGTAATGGGGTGCGCCGTGTAGGCTTCGCAGTAGGGCGAGAAATCCTTCATCGAGACATTGGCCAGGTTGAGCGTGATGTTGTGGTTAGCAAGGCTCTTGAACGATCCCTGCCAACGCAACTTGGCCGAGCCGGTCGATTGCAGCGTAGCACCTCCCGAAAGCTGATTGATGGCATCGAGGTCGAAGTTGCGGCTTGCGAGTGTGATGTCGGAGATGTGGTAGCTGAAGGGGGTATGTAGCGTGTGATCGGCATAATAGAAGTTGCTGCGCTTCAGATCGGCCGAACGGATGTAGAGCTTCAAGGGGCTGTGCTCCGTTGAATCGACCTTGATCGAAACGGCGGCATCCTCCTCCTCGCCTCGCTCCGAAATCGGCTTCCAAAGCCCCGTGTAGGTGTCGGTGCTGTCAGCAAAGCGCTCGTATTTACCCTTCAAACCCTCGAAGGCGAGGCGGTCGAAGTGGAATGAGTTATTGATGAAATCGACGCTGTCGATCTTTACATGGCCCTTTTCGAGGGCGATTACCTCACGCTCCTGCATATCGTGCAGGCTGAAATTCTCGACGTCGGCCGTGCCTGCCACGCTGAAGCCCATGATGTAGCTCAGGTTACCCGTCAGGTTCATGTCGGCCGTCAAAGCACCCTCCACGGCCGAGACGTTGAATGTCTGGCGGAAATAGGGAAGCACGGTCGAGAGAGCCAGCTCGTTGAGCTCGACGTTCAGGTCGAAATCGTTCGATTCGAGGTTGTAGGCCAGCGACGTGTGCAGCGAACCACCCTCGGCAAACGACAAGGTGATGCCAATGTCGGTATCCTGTCCGGCAAAATAGAGGCTCGGGATGTAGAGGTTGAGGTTGTTGAAGTCCCACTTGGCCTCGACCAGACGATCCTCGTAGAGCATCTGTCCGGCACGGATCGTGACCGAGTCGATGTCGATGATCCAGGAGCTTTTCTTTTCGTTAGCCGCTTGTTCAACGGTCGTTGTGTCGCTCTTGAAGTGCGCCACCATGTCGTCGAAGTTGAACGAGCTACCCTCCTGCGTGATCTGAATGTCGGGACGCACCAGGTCGATGTAGTTGATGTTGATCGTACGGTTGAGGAGCGACCAGAGTTTTACGTCGGTCGAGAAGCGGTCGAGTGCCACAAAATGCTCCCGATCGTTGGCCTCGTAGAGGATGAAGTTTTCGATGTCGAGTTTGCCGTTCAAAAGGTTGATGCGAACCTTATCGACCGTCATGCGACGTCCCACCAGCTCCTTGCTGTGTTTTTCGACGTAGTATTTGGCCAGGGGCGAGATGCCGAACAGTCCGACGAGGACCAGCAGCAGAAAAAAGCCGGCTAAGCTCAGCAGTACAAGGTGGCTCTTCTTCAGTTTCATCGTTGTAGTTTGTTTATGGTTGTGTAATTGAGTTATTTGATGCGAATCAGATTCAGGCCGTCGCGGATCGGAACAATCACATTTTCGACCCTCTCGTCCTCGACGATCATGCGGTTGAACTCCAGCAGTGCCTCCGTGTGGCGATCCCCGCGCGCAAGCGGCTCGACGACCTTGCCCGACCAGAGGATGTTGTCGGCAATGAGAAACGAACCGCTCTTTACCAGAGGCGCTCCCCCATCATCCCCCATCATCATCTTGTAGTAGGCCGGATATTCGCGTTTGTCGCCGTCGATAAACACCAGATCGAACGTTTGGCCGAGCGTCGGGGCCACATCGAGTGCCGAACCGATGTGCAGACGGATCTTCTGCCCATGCTCCGAGCGGTCGAAGTAGCTTTGTGCCAAACTCTCCAGCTCGTCATCGACCTCGATCGTGTGGAGCGTGGCATCCTCCTCCAGTCCTGCTGCAAGAGAGAGTGCCGAATATCCTGTAAATGTGCCGATTTCGAGCACCGATTTCGGACGAATCATCCGCGATAGGAGCATCAACAGCTTCCCTTGCAGATGGCCCGAAAGCATCCGCGGAGCGACCATGCGGCGGTGTGTCTCACGATCCAGCTCTTGGAGTAGTTCCTCCTCCTTTTGCGAGTGGAGGTGGATGTATTGTTCGAGTGCGTCCATTCCTCTTTATTTGAAACTTAAGCGTGATAAGTCGGTGAAAATCTCCTCGGCAACCTCTTGCAGGTCGCGTGCCGTGAGTGCCTGGATTTTGCGGTAGGCCTCCTCCATCGTATCCATCTCGCCGTGCGAGAGAATTGCCTTGCCTGCACCGAGGATGTAGTTCTCCTTGTTTTCGCACGAAATGGCCATCTGGGCAATGAATTGGCGCTTGGCCATCGCCAACTGACGAGCCGTAAAGGGGGTTGTGCGCAGGCGGTCGAGCTGCCGATGGATCAACTCCAGGCAGTCGTCCGTGTGGTGATGATCCGAGCTGAAGTAGATGGCCACGACACCCGCATCGCTGTAAGGGGTATAGTTGGCCTCAATGTTGTACGTCAGTCCATGCTTCTCGCGTACCTCGACATTGAGAATCGAGTTGGCGCAGGGGCCTCCCAGACGATTCACGAGGAGCGAAAGCGGCAGACGCTTCTCCTCTTGTAGTTCGTAGGCGCGTCCGCCCAGGATGCAGTGCGTCTGGTGCGTGTGGCGCGTAATCGTGCGGTCAAAGGGGGCTGCAAGCGGTGCGGTCTTCTGTCGCTTGTAGTTGCGCGTGGAGCTTTGAAAATCACCCAGGTAGCGACGCGCATAGCTCTCGGCCGTGCGTGCCGAGAAACTGCCGATCGACGAGAAGACCATCTCGTCGGTCGTGTAGGTGCGATCGACAAAACGGCGCACCGAATCGCCCGTGTAGCGCATCAACGCGGCTTTGCGCCCCAAGATGTTGTGCCCCAGCTCCGAGCCTTCGAAAACCAGATCCTCGAACGTGTCGTAGATCAGTTCGGCCGGTGCATCCTTGTAGGTGTTGATCTCGTCGATGATTACCTCCTTTTCGCGCTCCAGCTCCCGATCGGGAAAGGTCGAGCGAAAGACAATGTCGGCAATCAGCTCCACGGCCTTGCCGAAATCGCCTTTGAGCACCGTCGTGTGGATGGTGGTATCCTCCTTCGTGGTGAAGGCGTTCAGCTCCCCGCCGAGGTTCTCCAGTCGGCAGTTTACCTGCCACGCCTTGCGCTTGGCTGTCCCCTTAAAGAGGGCGTGCTCGGTCAGGTGTGCCAGACCGTACTCGTCTTTGGCCTCATCGCGCGTGCCGGCACCGACGACCAGCGCACAGTGTGCCACGGCCGCCCCCTTTACCTGACGATGAATACCCCGAATACCGTTGGGGAGTAT
This sequence comes from uncultured Alistipes sp., assembly GCA_964402935.1. Taxonomy (GTDB): domain Bacteria; phylum Bacteroidota; class Bacteroidia; order Bacteroidales; family Rikenellaceae; genus Alistipes. The sequence goes on from CAYOEE010000056.1 coordinate 6,807, forward strand.
GTAGGTTGTGAATTCTTCCACGTTGTGTTACAGTTTGTTGCGTAGTTTAAGATAATGCCCCGTGTGGCTCTCGGCAACCCCTTCCAGCTCCTCGGGCGTACCGCTGAAGACTACCCGACCGCCTTCGTCACCCGCCTCGGGACCGAGGTCGATGACCCAGTCGGCACACTTGATGACCTCCATGTTGTGCTCCACGACGAGAATCGTGTGTCCCTGTTCGATCAGGGCATTGAAGGCCTTCAGCAGGCGCTTGATGTCGTGAAAATGCAGTCCCGTAGTCGGTTCATCGAAGATAAAGAGAATCGAGCCGCGTGCATCCTCCTTCGCAAGGAACGAGGCGAGCTTCACGCGCTGGCTCTCGCCACCCGAAAGTGTCGAGGAGCTTTGTCCGAGCTTCACATAGCCCAAACCCACATCCTGCAGGGGTTGCAATCGCTCGACAATGCGACGGCAGGTTGCGCTTCGATCCTCCGAGAAGAAACGAATCGCCTCATCCACATCCATCTCCAGCACATCGTAGATCGACTTATCGCGGTAGCGGATATCGAGAATCTCATCCTTGAATCGCTTGCCGCCACACGCTTCGCAGACCAATTCCACATCGGCCATGAACTGCATCGAAACCTTGATGATGCCCTCGCCCTGACACTCTTCGCAGCGACCTCCGGCCACGTTGAACGAGAAGGAGGAGGGCCCCAATCCCGTATGTTTGGCCTGCGGTTGCTCGGCAAAGAGGTGGCGAATCTCGTCGTAGGCCTTCAGGTAGGTCACGGGGTTTGAACGGGTCGATTTGCCGATCGGATTCTGATCGACCATCTCGACGGAGCGCAGCAGGTTCGTATCCCCCTCCAGCGTATCGAAATCACCGGGCTTGTCGCCCGATTCGTTCAGCAGACGATGCAGGGCGGGATAGATGATTCCCTTCGAGAGGGAGGATTTTCCACTTCCGCTGACTCCCGTGATGCAGGTCATCACGCCCAGCGGCAACTCGATGTCGATATTCTTCAGGTTGTTTTCACGCGCTCCGCGGATGCGGATCGAACGACTCCAGCCACGCGGTGAGGCGGGCGGTGCAATTGTTTTGCGCCCCGTGAGGTAGTCGGCCGTGAGTGAGCGGGTACATTGCGAGAGCTTCGCAGGCTCACCGCTGAAGACCACCTCACCACCATTGACGCCCGCCTCGGGGCCGATGTCGATCAAAAAGTCGGCCGCGCGGATCACCTCCTCCTCGTGCTCGACGACGATGACCGTGTTGCCCAGGTCGCGCAGCTGCTTGAGCACTTCGATCAGACGAGCCGTATCGCGCGGATGCAGACCGATCGACGGCTCATCCAAGATGTAGAGCGATCCGGTGAGGTTGCTGCCGAGCGAGGTGGCGAGGTTGATACGCTGACTCTCACCGCCCGAGAGGGTTGATGAAAGGCGGCTCAGTGTCAAATAACCCAGTCCCACATCTTGCAGGTATTGCAGACGGTTGCTAATTTCGGTCAGCATACGCGAGGCGATCTTCCGATCGTGCTCGTCGAGTTGCAGCTCCCGAAAGAAGGGAATCAGCTCGTTCACCGGCATTTCGCAAAGCTCGGCAATATTCTTGCCGCCGATCCGGACATAAAGCGCCTCCTTGCGCAGACGCATACCGCCACATTCGGGGCAACGCGTCTTGCCCGTGTAGCGAGCCTTCATGACGCGGAATTGGATCTTGTAGCGCTCCTTGTCGATGT
>CAYOEE010000057.1:0-8467 GCA_964402935.1 uncultured Alistipes sp.
CCCGTGTTGGTGCGGAAGGCGAAGCCCTCGACGCCGATAAAGTCACCGATATCCAAGAGCTTCTTGAAGACCGTGTTGTAGAGCGTAGGATCGCCCTCGGGGCAGATATCGTCACGACGGATATAGACCTGAATACGACCCGTGTGGTCCTGCAACTCGAAGAACGAGGCGCTACCCATGATGCGGCGCGAGAGCATACGGCCGGCAATCTGCACCTTCTCGAAACGAGCAGGCTCGTTGTCGAAATTCTCGGCAATCTCGGCAGCCGTGGCCGTTACGTCGAAACGCTCGGCGGGGTAAGGCTCGATGCCCAAATCGCGCAGCGCCTTGAGGGAGTTACGGCGCAAAACTTCTTGTTCGCTTAATTGTTCGAAAGCCATAATTTATTGCGTTTTTATTATTGTCTTATTTCGTGCGGCAAAAGTAACGAAAAAATAGCAGATTTCCAATCCATCCTAAAAGGATGCCGAGCATTGTTCCCCAAAAAATATCCATCGGATAGTGCTTCGCAAGGTAGATGCGCGAGTAGCAGATCAAAAGCGTGCAGAGAAGCATCAGGATCGTAAACCAGTGGCGGCGAATTGCCGAGGCGGAGAGGATCATCAGTGCCCAAACCGTCGAGGCGTGTGCCGAGACCGTGCCGAAACGACCTCCGAGTGCCTCCATCGGGACGTGTACCGCAGGATTGGTCAGGAGCGCTCCGTCGCGGAGCGTGCGCAGCGAGTCGGGTGTGATCGCAAGACCCTCCAGCATCGGCTCGAACATCGGTCGCCAGCGCGGCTCGAAGTTCGGGAGCGTATCCTCCAAGAAACCGCTGTGTTTGAAGATGCCCGCCACCATGTCGGCCAGCCCCATGGCGAGGGCCAACAGCAGGATAAATCCCCCCAAAGCCCGCCAGCCGTAGCGACGCTGTACGAGGAAGAAGATCAGCAGGTAGAGCGGAATCCACATCGCTGTCCCCGAGATTGCGAGCATCACCTCGTCCATGAGGTCGCCTCCGTCAAAATTCAGGGTCAAAAACAGATCGTGGTCAAACGTGTACATCGGTTGAAATGTAAAATTTAGAATTTAGAATTCAAAATTGATTGTGAAGTTGCAGGTTAGAATTGGAAGTAGATAAAGGGTTGAATATCCGATGATTTTACCTGCATCACGAGCCAAATCATCACGACGGCCATCGCTACCTGCCACCCCATCGGGGCGCGGGTAACCACACCGCGCAGCCAGCTGTCTCCCCGCTCGGGGATGGCGTGGAGGATGTAACCCACGGCCAGCAACAGGAACGAAGCGGCATAGCCCTCCACCACCTGCGGAATCAGCGTCGGATCGAAGGCCGAGAAGATCTGGTGCAACATCAGTCCGGCCGTCTGCATCGAATCGGCACGGAAGACGAGCCAGCCGAGGCAGACGAGGTGGAAGGTAAAGACGATGCCCAGCAAACGCATCACGGGGTTCATATCCTTGCCCAAAGCCTTGGCCCCGGGAACCACCGAGAGCCACATTTTATGCAGGGCAAGCGCCGCGCCGTGCAGTGCTCCCCACAGGATGAAGCGCACCGCAGCACCGTGCCACAGGCCACCCAGGAGCATCGTCAGCAGCAGGTTGAGGTAGGTGCGCGCCTTGCCCTTGCGATTGCCGCCGAGCGAGATATAGAGGTAGTCGCGTAACCACGACGAGAGCGAGATATGCCACCGTCGCCAAAACTCGGTGATCGTGGCCGAGCGGTAGGGGGCATCGAAGTTCTTGGGGAAGTGGAAGCCCATCAGAAGCGCCAGACCGATGGCCATGTCCGAGTAGCCCGAGAAGTCGCAGTAGATCTGAAGCGCGTAGCCGTAGATGCCCATCAGGCACTCAAATCCCGAGTAGAGCAGCGGCTCGTCGAAGATGCGATCCACGAAGTTCAGCGCGATGTAGTCCGAGATCACCGCCTTCTTAAACAGACCCGTAAGAATCAAAAAGAGTGCCGAGCCCAACATTTCGCGCGTGACGAGGGGCTTGCGACGAATCTGGGGAATGAAGTGGCTGGCGCGCACAATCGGGCCGGCCAACAGGGCGGGGAAGTAGGAGAGGTAGAAGAGGTAATCGAGCCAGCTGTCGAGCGGGCGGAGATTACCTCGGTAGATGTCGATCGTGTAGCTCATCGACTGGAAGATGAAGAATGAGATACCGACCGGCAGGAAGATGTTCTGAAACTCCAGGAATCCCGCTCCGAAGAGTTGATTGGCTAGATCGCCCAGGAAGTTCGTGTACTTGAAGTAGCCCAGCAGTGCGAGGTTCATCACGACACTCGCTCCGACCAGCCATTTGCGCCCTCGGCGACTCTTTGTGAAGTAGAGCGAGTAGCCAATCAGGTAGTCGTAGGTGGCCACCAGCAGGAGCAACACGAAGTACCAGCCACTCGACTTGTAGTAGAAGTAGAGCGAGAAGGCCACCACATAGAGAATCCTTAGGTGCGTCGTGTTGCGCATGAGCCAATAAAGCCCCAGGAAGCCGACAAAGAGGTATAGGAAGAGCCCGCTGCTGAAGATCAGCGGCGAAAGCGGGTCGTATTGCAACAGGGCTTGAATATGCGACAAAAGCTCCTCCATCCTCTACGCTTAAAGTTGAATCGGCTCGTGAGTCGAGATTTCCGCAATCGGCGGTTCGCTCTCGAGGGGTTTCAGCATCTGCTCAATGTTCTCCAGCGAGTCGGCCACGGCCCGAGCCGCCTCTAAACGACGCTCTTGGCGCTCCTGCGCCTTGGCGGCCTCGTCGTTGATGGCATCGAACAAGGCCCACGCCACACGTCGTCCGCCCCCGTAGTTGATGTGCGTAAAGTCCTTGCCGGCCCACCCCTTGGCGACAAACTCACGGATACCGCCCTCGGCCTGCATGGCGTCGAACGTGGACCAGAAGGCGGCCTTCTGATTGCGGGCGGCCGTGCGCTGGCAGTCGATCATGTAGGGGATGGCATCCATCGTCTCCACACCGTTCTCGTTCTTGATGGCGCGATCACTTACGCCCATGACGAGGATGGCGGCCGAGGGGAAGCATTGACGGCAGTAGGTGATCACCTTTTCGATCTGCTGGCCGTAGGAGGTGTACTTATGTACGCCGGTCTGCATGATGTTCAGACCGTATTGCAGAATCACCAGGTCATAACCCAGCATGGCGTTGATCTCGGCATTGATCGTCGGGTTGGTGCGGAAGATGGCCTGCCCGTTGTTGCTGCGCACCGAGTAGTTATCCACCACGACGCCCCCTTTCTCGAAAAATGCACCATAGCCGACCAGCGAGGAGGCTCCCTCCAATACCTTGAATTCGAGCGAATGGATGTGGTCGGCCTCGACGACCACCTGGCGAACCTTATCGGCTGCCTCGATGCGGAATTCGCGGCTCAGCGAGTCGTTTACAATCAGCTGAACACGGCTTTCGGCGGGTGAACGGAACAAGACGCGGGCCACCGAGCAGGAGTCGAGCTGTTTGCGGAAGGTGGTCTCCTCCCAGCGGGTAGAAGCCCCGTCACTCGGACGGCATACCCAGCCCGAAACGAAGAACTGCTCGTTGTAGGGGGCGGGAACGCTCTTGTGTTGCATCACATTATACGAAGTCCACCCCTTCGATTGGGTCTTGATCGAGCGTCGGAAACCGGTGAGGGGCGAGGCCATCGGTGCAAAGCCCGTACCGCGACCCCCGATGGCCGTCTGGAGGCGTTCGCGCAGGTCGGCCGTGAGGATGTCGCCCTCGATAAACGAGTCACCCAGCACGGCGATGCGAATCGGACGCTGACGGGCGATGAGCGTATCGCAGAAGGCGGCAAAGCGTCCCTCGTCGCTGAAATCCTCGATCGGCGTGAGGCGCGAGCTGTAGCGGGCGGGGTTGATTGTCAGCGCGGCGTGCTCGTGTTGTTGCTCGTGGAGGGTCCAGCGATACTCGACGGGCACTTCGTGCGGCAGCGTATCGGCCTGCTGAAGCTTTTGCTGTACCGCCTCGACCTGCTGGCTCACGGCCTCGAAATCGACCTCAAACTCCGCCTCGTCAAAGAGCATCTCCTCCTCTTGGGGTTCGGTGCGTTCCTCAAAGCGGTAGAGGTCGGCAAAAATATTGGTACGGCGCAACTCCACGCCACCTACCGTCACGGGGGGTACGAGGCTCACACCGCACATGACGATCACGACCCACAGGGCGATCTTCCAGCCCCGCAGCATATAATCTTCTTGAGATCTCTTCATGGAAAGGGTTTGATTAGTCGCGACGCCCGACTACGAGCATCACATAGTAGAGCACCGAGGCAATGGCACTCAGGGCGGCCACGAGGTAGGTGCGAGCAGCCCACTTGAGCGAAATGGAGGCCTGCTTAAGCTCCGGCTCGGCCATCACGCGGCTCTGCTTCAACCAGGCCAGGGCGCGTGCCGAGGCGTTGTACTCCACGGGGAGGGTCACCAAGGCAAAGAGGGCCGACATGGCAATCAGACCGATGCCGATCCAGCAGACCGTCTCGTTCTGGGTCGAGGCCAGGATGGCCAGACCGGCAATGATCACCCAGGTGGCGGCCGTCGAGGCGAAGTTTACGAGCGGCACCAGCTGCGAACGCAATACCAGCGGAGCGTAGGCCTGAGCGTGCTGTACGGCGTGACCGCACTCATGCGCTGCCACGGCTGCGGCAGCCACCGAGCGCGACGAATAGACCGAGTCGCTCAGATTGACCGTCATGGTCTTCGGGTTGAAGTGGTCCGTCAGATGACCCTTGACATGGGTCACCTTGACGTTGTGGATGTTGTTATCGCGCAACATCTTCTCGGCCACCTCGGCACCGGTCAGTCCGCCCGGGAACATCACCTGCGAGTACTTCTTGAAGACCGATTGCAGGCGAGCCTGCACGATGTAGCCTACGATACCAATAACGATCATCAGCAGGTACATGCCGCCCGACGAGAGGTTCTGCATGCCCATTCCCGTGTTATACCCATACTCGTAACCCGTCTGTAACAGGTTTACCATCAACGTTGTCATCATCTTTATTATGTGTTTTTTTAAGGTTGTTTCGGCCTTTTTCTAAGAAAAAGGCGCATCAATATGGGGCAAAAATACGAAATTATGTGTTACTTTGCATCATAATTTGAACGAAAAACCACTTTTGGCACAACTTGAACTCCATATTGCCCGTCGTATGGCTCGCTCGACGGACGGCAAAAGCCGTTCGGTGATGGAGCGGATTGCCGTTTTGTCGGTTGTCGTGAGCGTGGCCGTGATGATCCTTTCGCTGGCCGTGGTCTATGGTTTTAAGCACGATATTAGGGAGAATATGTCGGGCTTTGCGGCCCATGTCGTGGTGATGGATGTGCGCGGGATGCACCGCACGGATGCCGAGCCGATTCGGGCCACGCCGTCGCTTGAGGCGTTGTTTGAGCAGGATTCCGCGGTGGTGCACTACCAGCGCTTTGCCCGTCGGGGAGGCGTGGTGCGCACGGCCGATGCGGTCGAGGGAGTGATCCTGAAGGGTGTGGATGGTGATTTCGATTGGTCGCACTTCGAGCGGTGGCTCACCGAGGGCGCACTGCCCCGCGTCGGGGACTCGATCCGCACGAAAGATCTGCTCTTGTCCGAGAGCCTGGCCGCCCGATTGCGCGTGGGGGTCGATGATCGCATCGAACTGCTTTTTGTCGATGCCGATCAAATGCCTTACCGCGACCGCTTCAAAGTTTCGGGACTCTATGCCTCGGGGCTGGAGGAGCTTGATCGCACGACCCTCGTGACGGATCTTCGCAACGTGCAGCGCCTCTCGCAGTGGGAGGAGGAGCAAGTTTCGGGGTATGAGCTTTTTACGACGTCGCACGAGGCAGGAGAGGCACTTGCCGCGCGGATCGATCACGAATTGCTGTACAACGAGTCTGTTGAGAGCGAGAATGCCACGGCTATTTGGGTCGAGCAGCTCTATCCGCAGATTTTCGATTGGCTGAAGGCGCACGATGTCAATGCGTTGGTGATCCTTGTCATTATGCTCGTGGTCGCCTTCTTCAATATGTCGGCCGCCCTGCTGATCCTGGTCTTGGAGCGTATCCGCATGATCGGTGTGCTGAAGGCACTCGGCATGCAGAACCGTTCGTTGCGTCGCATCTTCCTCTACCGAGCCTCGATGATCGCCTTCCGAGGGTTGCTTTGGGGCAATGCAGTGGGTGTGGCGATCTGCCTCGCGCAGCAACATTTCCACCTCATTTCGCTGGATGCCGAGGGGTATATCCTCTCTTCGGTGCCGATTGCGCTTGAGTGGGGGTGGTGGTTGTTGCTCAACGTGGGCTTTGCGGGTGCAATTTTGCTGTTGATGCAGCTCCCGACGACCGTGGTGGCGACTGTTAAACCCGATGAAACAATGCGCTATGAGTAACGCGAATACAGCCCTGAAGGGTAAAAAGGAGCAGATGCGGCAGATGTTTAACCGCATTGCCGAAAGCTACGATCGGTTGAACCATATTATGTCGCTCAATATCGATCGCGCCTGGCGACGGCACGGTGTGGATCTCGTGGCCGAACACACCCCGCATCGCATCCTCGATTTGGCAACGGGCACGGCCGATTTGGCGATCTATATGGCTCGGCGAATACCTTTGGCCGAGGTCGTGGGGGTGGATCTCTCGACAGAGATGTTGGCTGTGGGAAACGCGAAAATCGAGGCTGAGGAACTGGCCGATCGGGTGACTTTGCAGGAGGGCGATGCCGAGGCGTTACCCTTTGCCGATGGCTCGTTTGATGCCGTGACGGTCGCTTTCGGTGTACGAAATTTTGCCGATTTGCCGTTATCTCTTCGACAGATGCACCGCGTGTTGCGGCAAGAGGGTATGGTGATGATTATTGAGCTTTCGACCCCCTCGAATCCCGTTGTGAAGTGGGGTTACGAGTTTTACGCTTTCCGCTTGTTGCCGTGGATCGGAGGTGTGGTATCGAAAGATCGCGCGGCTTACCGCTACCTGCCCGCTTCGATTCGCGCCTTTCATCGCCCGGAACGGGTCGTGGAGATGATGCGCGAGGCCGGGTTTAAGGAGGTGGTTTCCGAGAGTAAGAGCCTCGGAATAGCCCATGTTTATTATGCGAAAAAAGGATAAAGGGATGAAGAAAAGCTTGATTTTGATGCTCTTGGTGGCTACAGGCCTGCTGATGAGCTCCTGCTCGAACACGATGCAGAAGATGCGCCGCAAGGTGAAGCTGGAGGGGATCGAGGAGGTTCGCCCCACGAGCCTTTCGTCGATTCGGATCGACTTCCGTATCATGAACCAAACGGCCTATAAACTCCACCTGAAGGATGCCGTGGCGCACCTCTACTACCGCGACAACTGCATCGGCACGATGCGCCTCAAGGAGCGTGTCGAAGTGCCGAAGCGTACCGAAAGCGAGGTTTTCCCGACCGACTGGGCTGTCGAGATCGGCAATCCCTTGTCCTTGCTTCCGATCCTGGGCAAGGTGCGTAGCGGCGACCTCTCGGAACTTTGGGTCGATCTGGAGCTGGAGGGTCGAGGCGGCCCTGTGCCGGTGAATCTTTCGCGCGAAAAGATGCCGTTGTCGGATTTTTTGCGTACCTTTGGGGTGGATTCGAACAATTTGATGAACTTTTTGAAATAGGAACGAAAATATGACAATCTGTAAGAAAATAGCTGTTTCGGTGGCGTTTTTGTTTGCTTTTGCCGCTCTGGCCGAGGCGCAGTCACTGACCGATTTTAAGCGCGGTTTGGCAACCGAAAGCCTCTCGGAGGCCACTTCGGCGCCCGCGCGTGTCGAGGTGACGGAGATCGGCTCGGCGGCCGATGCCGTGCGTGACCTTTCGAATCGTAATAATACACCCGCGCGCGTGCGCGGTTATCGCGTCTGCATCTTCTTCGATAACGGCCAGGATGCCCGTGCCGGTGCCATGGAGGCGAAACAGCTCTTCGAGGAGCACTTCCCCACGACGAAACTCTACATGGTCTATGAAAACCCCTATTTCCGTGTAACTGTGGGCAATTGCCTCACAATCGAGGAGGCCGTGATCCTGAAGGGCCAGCTGATGGACTACTTCCCGAAAGCCTTCCCCAAGAGCGAGGAGATCGCCTTGGGCGACCTTTTAGAGTAATAAAATGTAACTTTTTGACATTTTTTCACTTTTTTCTTGCTCGTTACAGGTCGAAACGCTATATTTGCGACTGTATAACTTTTCAATTTAAAAGATTTAGGTATGAAAAAGATTTACATGTTCGCCATCATGTTGGCTGCTGCGGCTATGGTTAGCTGCGCCGGTAATACGAATAAGTCGGCCGAGTGCACCGAGTGCACGGGTACGGAGTGCTGCGCTGAGGGTCAGGCTTGCACGAAGCCCGCAGAGGAGCAGTGCGAGGCTTGCAAGGAGGCCGCTCAGACGGTTGAGGGTGCCGTTAAGGAGGCTGCTGCCGAGGCTGTAGATAAGGTTGAGGCTGCCGCTAAGGAGGCTGCTGTTGATGCCGTAAACAAGGTTGCCGAGGAG
>CAYOEE010000058.1:0-8451 GCA_964402935.1 uncultured Alistipes sp.
AAGCACAAATCTGCACCTCTAAAATCAAAATTGGGGGGCAAAGATATTAACGATCTTAAAGAAAATAAGGAGATTAAAGAAAATAAGGAGATTAAAGAAAAAGCTCCTTAATCTCCTTAAAATCTTTAATTTCTTTAATCTCTTTTCTGCCTTTCTCACCCTTCGTCGCCCCTTTCGCCTTTTTACGGCCGTTGGGCGTTGTTTACTGCTTGGCCTGGAAGACGGCGAGCAGGTCGTTCTCGGCAAAGAGCATCAGCATCTGGCCGTCCATGTCGTAGCGCGTCACCTTGTTGAGCATCTCGACAAAGCGGTCCTCGGCCTCCTGGTTGGGGCACATCATGCGGGTCATGCCGGCATTCTCGAGCGTCAGGTCGTGCTTGGCGTTGGTCGAGTAGGTGGCCGTCAGGTGGTTACATTCACCCACACCGGCAAAACGATGCTCCTCTGCAAAGAACTGGATCGTATATTTCCCCTCCACGGGCCGGATCGTCTCCCCACCCAGTTGTACGAGCTGCCACTCGGTACCCTCCAGGGGCTTTTGGTTCATCTTCTGCACGGCGCGGCAGTTGCAGCACCCTACGAGCACAGCCACCAGGGCAACGATGCTCAAAAGCTGATAAATGATCTTCATGGTCTGTCTGTTTTTAATGTGTTGCGTAGGCTTATCGCCGACAAAGATAGTAACGAAACTCCACACCCGCAAATTGCGTGACGCCTTAGCGAATAATGACCGCATTGACAAGTCGCACGCCTGCGCGTTCGTTGAGCGCATCGCGCAGGGCATCGCGCTGGTAGAAAAGTTCTTGTCGCAGCACGCTGCTGCGGATGCGGACATGAAGGATGTGGTTTTCGAGCCGTAGCTCCGTCGTTTCGTTGGCGATACGATCGCCGACCACCGCGCGCCACGTCTCGGGCAGCTTGCCCTCGGCTACCTTGGCGGCGATGTAGGGACGGCGGAAAAACTCCTCCAAGAGTTCGCCCATGAGTTGTGTTTTGGTGCGACGCATCGTTAGGCTTCTCTGTTTTGCTCCGAGGCGACGCCCTCCGAGACATGATACAGCGTGTAGTGCACACCGGCGCGATCGAGGATCTCGCTCAGGCGTGTGGGGTTGCAGTCCGTGATCAGAATCTGCCCGAACTGCTCACTCGATACGAGGCGGATGAGCTGCTCGACACGTCCCGCATCGAGCTTGTCGAACAGGTCGTCCAACAAAAGGATCGGCTTCTCGCTCCCCCCCCTTGCCAGCAGGGTGTATTGTGCCAGCTTCAGCGCGATGAGGAACGATTTCTGTTGCCCCTGCGAGCCGTATTTGCGCAACGGGTAGCCCCCGATCTTCAGCACCAAATCGTCGCGGTGAATACCCGAGGTGGTGAATTCGTTGATCAGATCTTTCTGGCGGGCGGCTTGCAACACCTCGCGCATCGGGCACTCCTCCAGCTCCGATTTGTAGCGCAGCTCCACCTGTTCGCGGTCCTCCGAGAGCAGGCGGTAATACTCCTCGACGAGGGGTTGCAACTCGCTGACCACCTCCCGACGACGTGCGTGAATCTTCTCGCCCTGCTCCGAGAGCTGCTCGTCGTAGATCGAGAGCATCACCTCGTCGGGTTGCATCTTCAGCAGGCGGTTGCGCTCCGCAAGTACGGCATTGTAGCGAATCAGGGCTGCAAGATAGGCGCGGTCGATGGTCGAAAGGAAGGCGTTGAGGAAGCGACGGCGCTCCTCGGCGGCATCGCTGATCAGTGCCGAGTCGGCCGGTGAAATCACCACCGCAGGGATCAATCCCATGTGCTCCGAGAGGCGTTCATACTCCTTGCCGTTGCGCTTGAGCACCTTGCCACCCTTGCGCGAGAAGGAGCAAACGACCTGCTCCTGGCGGTCGCTGTCGGTCGTGTAAAGACCCTCGGCCAGGAAGAAATCGGCTCCGTGACGAATCGTCTGCCCGTCGGTCATGCCGAAGGCCGACTTACACATCGAGAGGTAGTGGACCGCATCAATAAAGTTGGTCTTGCCCGCCCCGTTGTCGCCCACCAGGCAGTTGATCCCCCGACCGAACGTAAGTTCGCTCTCGGTGATGTTCTTGAAGTTCAGAAGCGCAAGTTTTCTCAGATACATAGTGCAAAGGTAAGAAAAAAGAGCCTAAAACCGCATAAAAGAGCGATGGAAATAAATTTTGAAGAGTTTTTATTGCGCTTTGTGAATAGTTTTGTATCTTTGTTCGCTAATAAGGCAAATTATAAACTAAAAAACAGAATAAAACTATGGCAAAACAGAACAGCGCCGAACCCGAAGCACTGGGTCAGGCCATGAACAAAACCGAACTCTTTTTCGAGAACAACGGTCGCAAAGTAACCTATGTATTCCTGGCACTGCTGGTGCTGGGTCTGGCTGTTTACGGCTACCGCTCGCTCGTCGTGCAGCCCCGTGCCGAGAAGGCTTCGGCTCTTTTGGCCGAGGCTCAGGCTCGCTTCAACGAGGAGACGCCCGACTTTGAACTGGCTCTCAACGGTGATGCCAACGGTGTCGGCTTCCTCGATGTAGTGGATCAGTACGGCTCGACCGCCGCAGGTAACCTCGCCAAGCACTATGCCGGTATCTGCTACCTGCGCACGGGTGATTTGGAGAATGCCGCTGCCTACCTGAAGAAGTTCAAGAGCGTGAAGGGTTTGGCAGGTGCCGTGATCAACGCTCAGAACTACGGCTTGCAGGGCGATGTAGCCGTTGAGCAGGGCGATTACAAGGCTGCCGTAGCCCTCTTCAAGAAGGCCGTAGCCGCTGCCGAGAACAACCTCACCGCTCCGCTCTATCTGCGCAAGGCCGCCATGGCCGAGCAGGCTGCCGGCAATTCGGAGGCTGCCCTCAAGCTCTATCGCCAGATCTTGGAGCAGTATCCCGCTTCGGTGGAGGCACGCGATGCCGAGAAGCTGATGGGTACGGTTCGCTAAGTCGTACGGATTACGTTATTATATAGGTAAACCGAACGTTTATGGCTACTGCTCACCACAACCTCTCGCAATTTGATTCACCGCTTCCCTCGGCTGCCGATATGCGTTTCGGCATCGTCGTGGCAGAGTGGAATCGCGAGGTCACGGAGGCCCTCTTGGAGGGTGCTGTGCGTACGTTGCGGGCTGCCGGTTGCCCCGATGTGAACATCCAGATCAAGTATGTTCCGGGAACTTTTGAGCTGACGCTCGGTGCGCAGTTCTTTGCCGAATATACGGAGGTCGATGCCGTGATTGCCTTGGGTTGTGTGATTCAGGGCGAAACGCGCCACTTCGACTTCATCTGCCAGGGTGTGACGCAGGGTATTACGCAGGTGCAACTGCATTGGAATATGCCGATCGCCTTTGGTGTGCTCACGGTGGAGAACCAGCAGCAGGCCCTCGACCGTGCCGGTGGTCGTCATGGCAACAAGGGTGACGAGGCCGCCGCTGCCGCCATCCAGATGGTCAAGATGCAACTCGACATGGAGGCCGCCTCGCCCAACAAGGAGCAGGACCTCAGAACGGTGAATTGAGAAATTCAAAATTTAGAATTCAAAGTTTAGAATGATTTTAGAATTCTAAATTCTACATTACTGCTGATGCGATAAATCCGATGCAGCCTTTTGGTTGCCCGTCGGGCAATGATTTTGAAAATGATTACCACACCTTCTCAAGCGAGCTTGGAGGTGTGGTAATCCATTTTCAAAGCCACCTTCAGTGGCGCAAAAGGCTGAACACGAGGGTGGTTAAGATAAACTTTCCTTATAAATATAAAATATATAGACAATCCCTCCAAACCTCCCTTTAAGTTTGCTTCGCTCCTTTTCGTTGCTTCGGCTCGGCAAAGTCCGCAAGCGACCTCTGCACTCGCCTTAATCGCAACGTTGATAAGGAGGGCTTAGTCGCTTCGCTCCTTGTGTGGTGCTAATGGATGTTGTCGCATCAGTAGTAATTTAGAATGAAGCTGATTGCTGACAGCTAATAGTCCCCTAAATTCTAAATGAGTTTTTAATTCTAAATTCTACATTCTACATTTTTGAATTAAATAAGAGAGAGGAGAACCGAAAAAGTTCTCCTCTCTCTCTATTTTTCTACCAAGCGGTAGCCGATTCCGCGGTGGCTGATGATCTCCACTTGCGGATCGTCGGCCAGGCGACGCCTCAGGTGCGAGATATAGACATTGAGCGAACGGAGGTTGAAGAAATTATCGTCGCCCCATAACTCTTGCAACATGGCCGACGACTCGACCGTCTCTCCCGCTTGGCGACAGAGCCGTGCCAAAACGGCCGCTTCGCGGGCGGGCAACAGCTCCTCCTTCTCGCCCAGCCGCAGGGTGGAGGTGGCCACCTCGAAACGGTAATGCCCGATCTTGTAAATCGCCTCGAAGGCCTCCTGGCGGTTGTTGCGTCCGGCCAGTGCCCGCAGGCGGACAATCAATTCGTCGATGGCAAAGGGTTTTCGCAAGAAGTCGTTCCCGCCCACCTCGAATCCTTTGACGACATCCTCGGTCGCCGAGCGAGCCGTGAGAAAGAGTACGGGCGAGGCACACCCTTCGGCCCGCAACCGACGAATGAGCGAGAATCCGTCCATGCGGGGCATCATCACATCGCTCACGATGACATCGAACGTTTGGCGACGCGCGATGGCAAGCGCCTCGACGCCGTCGTAGGCCTCCGTGACCTCGAAGTCGCGACCTCGGAGTGTGTCGCTCAGTATCTCGGCCAGGATGCGCTCATCCTCGACCAACAGAATGGAGATTTTTTCAGCCATTTGCAGGAATTTTCAGCGTAAAAGTCGAACCTACACCCACGCGGCTCTCGACCGTGAGTGTGCCTCCATGGCGTTCGGCCACCCGACGGGCGTAATAAAGCCCCAGTCCGTAGCCACGCACCGACTGCACATCGCCCTGCGGTACGCGGTAGAACTTCTCGAAGAGGTGCTCCAGGTGCTCGCGGGCAATGCCTCGGCCGTTGTCGCTCAGGTGAATCTGCACCCATCCCTCCTCCTTGGTGGCCGTGAGGCGGATCTCGGGCTTGCGGTCGGTGTATTTCAGGGCGTTATCCAGGAGCGTGGCAAGCAGGTTTTGCAGGTGGAAGCGGTCGGCCTCTACGGTCAGTTCCTGGGGGCAGACAATCCTTAGGTCGGCACTCCCCTCCAACCGAATTCCCGTGCAGACCTCCTCCAACAGCTCGTGCAGGAGGATGCGTGTGGGGTTGTGGCTCACCTCGCGCCCCTCGACCGAGACCGAGAGGATGCGTTCGACCATGGCCGCAAGTTGCGTGAGCTGACTCTCGATCACCTCCAGGTAGCGGCTGCGTCGCTCGACATCGGCTTCGGCCGAGAAGTTGCGCAGGGCATCCGTCGCGGTGACAGCCACCGAGAGGGGTGTTTTCAACTCGTGGGTAATGTTGTGCGTGAAGTCGCGTCGCATCTCTTCGAGCGTGCGCTCCCGCATCATCGTGCGCACCAGGTAGGCCAACACAGCCCCCAGCAGGATGACGATCGTAAACGAGGAGAGCACCAACACCCGCATCTCGCCCCAGAAGCGCTCCACAGGACGCGAGTAGCTGAGCCGCAGGGCAAAAACGCCCTCGTCGTCGATCTCGATCAGGGTTGTGTGGGGGTGCGAAAGCTCTTCGTTCGAGAGGCGGCGCATCACCACACGATCCTCCATCGTGCGGTCGATGATCTCGGCCTGCCATGCGGTCATGGCGTCCAGCTCCAGCAGAGCCGGGTCGAACGTAATGGCGAAGTCGTCGAGGTCGATGTTGATCCGTTTGGCCGCCACCAACCCCGGAATAGCATCCATGCGGAAACTCTTATAGACCGATTTGTAGGCGGCCGATTCGACCCTGCGTTGAAAGTCGTTGGCGTGCTCTCGATACATCCTGACGACCCAAAAACACTGCACGGCAGCCAGCAACGCAAGCGAGCCGACTACCAGGAGCGAAAGGGTACGAAAGGAGGTGCGATTCATCGTTCGGGTCTTCTATATATACAAAGGTACAGATAAAATCGGAAGAAAAAACCGACTTAACATTACTTAACAAAACTTAACACTTTTTTTACGCCCTGCCTGCCTTTTAGCCCTTATCTTTGCTCTCGGAAAAACCGGTAAACTTCCACTTTCAAGATTTATTTTAACTTAAAAACGAAACAAGAAGATGAAAAAGTATTTGTTGGCGCTCGTTGCCGTGATGGGCATCACGACGCTGATGGCGCAGGAGGCGACCAAGACCCTCTATATTGTCGATGGTGCGGTCGTATCGAAGGAGAACTTTGATTCGCTCAATCCCGACCAGATTCAAAATGTCGATATCTTCAAGCAGATTGAAGGGGCTGTCGTTGTGACGACAAAGGAGGGTGGTAACGCGCTGAACGGCCTGCACGGCCGCCTGCACGTCGTCAGCCTGGATAAGAAAACGGGCAATCAACAGGAGTCGAAAACGACGACCGTGCATTTCAAAAAGCAGGATGGCACCGCCACCGTTGAGGAAAACGAGGAGCAGGTACTGGTCATCGGCGGTAAGTCGAGTGTGGTAACCACCACCAAGTCCAAGACTACGGAGGTGGCCAACCCCCTGATTTTGCAGAAGAAGCAAAATGGTAAGATTGAGGTGTTGCCCCCCGATGCCATTAAGAAGATGGATCCCAACACGATCCAGTCAGTGACGGTACTCAAAGATGATGAGGCGACAAAACTTTACAAAAGGTATGGCGAGGTGAAGGATGGCGTGATTGTCATCGAGCTGAAGGAGCGTTAGGAACTGAATCGCAAGGTCGAGAAG
Source organism: uncultured Alistipes sp. (assembly GCA_964402935.1). Taxonomy (GTDB): domain Bacteria; phylum Bacteroidota; class Bacteroidia; order Bacteroidales; family Rikenellaceae; genus Alistipes. Next base: position 6,771 of record CAYOEE010000058.1, read on the forward strand.
CGATAAAAAAACGACGTCATCCGACATCTGCCAGGGGACACTGCTTGGTCAGAAATAAACGAAAGAGTCCCGTGACGGATGTAGATGACAATCGTAAGAGAACTGCGTAAAAGGGCGTGTTCCAACTTTTTTCGTTGGACACGCCCTTTTCATGCAACTACTTTTTGCCCTTCGGTGCAAGGATCATATTCATCTTCTTACCATCGAGCTTGGGCATCGACTCTACCTTGGCCAACTCCTCCAGGTCGGTGGCAAAGCGCAACAGCAGAATCTCACCCTGCTCCTTGAAGACGATCGAGCGACCGCGGAAGAAGACATACGCCTTCACCTTTGCACCCTCCTTCAGGAAGTTCTGGGCGTGCTTGAGTTTGAAGTTGTAGTCGTGATCATCGGTCTGCGGTCCGAAACGAATCTCTTTGATCACCACCTTCGTCTGATTAGCCTTGATCTCCTTTGCCTTGCGCTTGAGCTGGTAGAGGAACTTCTGGTAATCGGCGATGCGGCAAACCGGGGGATCGGCCTTGGGCGAGATCTCGATCAGATCCAGCTCCATCTCATCGGCCAGGCGCAAAGCCTCACGAATCGGCAATACCTGTGCTTCGGGCACGTTGTCGCCCACCACGCGCACCTGGGGTGCCGTGATCTCGTCGTTGATGCGATGCGGGTTCTCCTTCTCGACGCGACCTCCACGAGGTGCGCCTGCAGGTTTTGGTTTGTTGTTCCCGGGGTTAAACGGCCTCGGCGGGAACGGTTTCGTTGTTGCGATAGTTGTATTTGATTAAAGGTTAATAATGAATCTCTTTCCGATTAGGCCTTGAGCTTGTTGGCCTCGATCTCCTCCTTGACAACGCCCAGGATGAAATCCTTGAAAGCCTCCATCGACATCTGACCCTTGTCACCCTCGCCTTGGGCGCGTACCGATACCAAACCCTCGGCCGACTCCTTCTCGCCGACGATCAACAGGTAGGGGATGCGCTTAAGCTCGTTGTCGCGGATCTTGCGGCCGATCTTCTCGTTGCGGTCGTCGATCTGGGCACGCACGTCGTGCCGGTTGAGGTACTCGACCACCTTTTCGGCGTAGTCGTTGTACTTCTCCGAGATGGGGAGCACAACCACCTGGTCGGGCGAGAGCCACAGCGGGAACTTACCGGCCGTGTGCTCCAGAAGCACAGCCACGAAACGCTCCATCGAGCCGAACGGGGCGCGGTGGATCATGATCGGGCGGTGGAGCTTGTCGTCAGCCCCCTTGTATGTCAGATCGAAACGCTCCGGCAGGTTGTAGTCCACCTGAATCGTACCGAGCTGCCAGCTGCGACCAATGGCGTCCTTAACCATGAAGTCGAGCTTCGGGCCGTAGAAGGCGGCCTCGCCATACTCGATGACGGTCTTCAGACCCTTCTCCTCGGCGGCCTGGATGATGGCCTGCTCGGCCTTCTCCCAATTCTCGTCCGTACCGATGTACTTCTCGCGGTTTACCTTGTCGCGCAGCGATACCTGCGCCGTGTAGTTGTCGAACTTCAGCGTGCGGAAGATGTAGAGCACGATGTCGATCACGCGCTCGAACTCCTGCAGGAGCTGGTCGGGACGGCAGAAGAGGTGGGCATCGTCCTGCGTGAACGAACGCACGCGCGTCAGGCCGTGCAGCTCACCCGACTGCTCGTAGCGGCATACCGTACCGAAC
>CAYOEE010000059.1:0-8409 GCA_964402935.1 uncultured Alistipes sp.
CGCTATTGGGACCGTATGTACAATACGAACATGGTGCGTATGAAGGGTGATGCCGGTGAGCCGCGCCTCCTGAAGTGGGACGAGTGGTACGATCCCAACGACATCAATACGCGCGCTCATCAGTTGCAGGCTGCCCGTATCGATACGCTCCTGACGAACTACATGACCAACAACATCGATTTCGCTGAGGGTACGATCTTCGAGCTTGAGCCGAAGAAGGTTTACTACCTGCAGAATACGGTTGAGGTGTCGAAGGGCTTTACGCTCCGCTGCTCGGATCCCGATGTAGCTCCGGAGGATCGTCCGCTCGTTTACCTCGGTATTGGTTGGGCCAAGTCGGTTCCCAATCCCGATCCTGAGACGGCTATGCTCTATCCGACCGTAACGGCCGGTTGCTCGATCGAGGACGGTGGTGATCAGACGAAGCCTTGTACGATGAACTTTGCCTTCTCGCGTAACCCGGGTAACGGTGAGATGGGTGGTATCAACGTACAGTCGATTATCTTCGAGGATATCAACTTCGACGTGGATGGTGCTGTGAACTATGCCGAGAACGGTTGGACCGGTTCGGGTACGGGTAACTACTTCTTCAACGCCGCTTCGGAGACCGCCATGCCGTTTGCGCTGGAGGAGTTCCGCGTGAAGGATTGTAACTTCCGTCACCAGATCCGTGGTTGGGTGCGCTTCAAGGGAGCTGCTCGTAAGCAGATTTTGAAGTTCACGATCGACAACTGTATGTTCTACGACGGTGGTATGTACCAGGAGAACGGCCGTGGTTACTCGTGGATTACGGGTGATGGTACGGGTACGCTGCACAACATCCTGAAGGATTTCTCGATGACCAACTGTACGATCGTTGATGTTCCGCGTCACGCGCTGATCAGCGAGAACAAGAATACGGCTTGGGATTCCTCGGTTAGCTGGAATGTGACGGTTGCCAACAACACGTTCGTAAACTTCAGCGGTCGTTCGAAGGACCGTCTGTTGTTCGAGATGCGTTACGCTCCCGCCAAAACGACGGTAACTTGCAAGAACAACCTCTTCGTGACCGTTCGTAAGGACAAGAGCGACCCGCGTAAGCTCTATGCTGCCGGTATGCGTATCGAGGGCCGTACGGAGGCTACGACCTACCACTTCTACGACAACTATTGTACGTTGCGTCCCGACCTTGATGATACGGGTAAGAAGACCGACTGGGGTCAGGCCATCACGGATAACTACTTCTCGTCGTACCAGTTCTCGCACACCTCGCGTGGTGCCAACAACAAGGCTGTAGCCGGCGGTGGTAACCAGCCGTTGAACGGTGGTGATCCGAAGGAGGAGACCAAGATTAAGCTCTTGAACGATGGTGCTAAGGACCTGCTGCCGGAGGATCTGTTCGAGGATCCGAATCCGAAGTCGGCCGACAATGAGGTTGGTGTACACAACGACTATCGTCGTCACAAGATCAACATCGATAACGAGCACATCACGCACCAGATCCCCGATGGTTTCAAGGTGAAGGCTGAGTATCGTCATCTGATGTACACCGCTTCGGGTGAGCCTATCGGTGACCCGCGCTGGTTGAAAGACTAAACTTTATAGGGCTTATGCCAATAGCAAGGGAAGGACTTTCGGGTCCTTCCCTTTTTTTGCAACTGAGGCCACTGAGGCCACTGGGGCTACTGAGGCCACTGGCACTCATCTGTAATATCTCTCTCCTCTCTTCTCTTCTCTTCTCTTCTCTTATCTCTTTCCTCTTGTTAGATTCGTTGTAATCCATTATCTTTGCTGAAACTATCGCTTAGGCATAAATGTTTATACTATGTATACCTCCGACAAAAAACTCTATGTAGCGCATGGGCCCGCAGGGCCGATCTCGATCGAAGGCTCGATGGCCAACCGCCACGGCCTGATTGCCGGTGCCACGGGTACGGGTAAAACCGTCACGTTGCAGGTGCTGGCCGAAACATTCTCCGAGGCGGGTGTTCCCTGCTTTATGGCCGATATGAAAGGCGACCTTTCGGGCATCAGCCAAAAGGGTGCGATGAGCGGCTTTATCGAAAAGCGTTGTGCCGAGTTCGGCATTACCGATCCCCAATTCAAGGGGTGTCCCGTGCGTCTGTTTGATGTCTTTGGTGAGCGCGGTCATGCAATGCGCACGACCGTCAGCGAGATGGGTCCGCAGCTGCTCAGCCGCCTTATGCAGCTCAACGAGACGCAGAGCGGTGTGCTGAATATCGTCTTCCGCATCGCCGACGATAACAACCTGCTCCTGATCGACTTGAAGGATTTGCGCCTCATGCTCGACTTTGTGGCCAAGAACTCGAAGCAATACACGACCGAATATGGCAACATCTCGTCGGCTTCGGTGGGTGCTATTCAGCGCGCCCTGCTGGCTATCGAGAGCGAGGGTGGCGATCGGTTCTTTGGCGAGCCGGCCTTTAATATCTTCGACCTGATTCAGCGCGAGGATGGCCGTGGTGTGATGAATGTCCTCGCGGCCGATAAACTGATGCTCAATCCGAAGCTCTACTCGACCTTCCTGCTGTGGCTCTTGTCGGAGCTTTACGAGAACCTGCCCGAGGTGGGCGATGATGACCTCCCGAAGCTGGTCTTCTTCTTCGACGAGGCGCACATGCTCTTTGACGGGACATCGAAGGCCTTGGTGGATAAGATCGAGCAGGTGGTGCGCCTGATTCGCTCGAAGGGTGTGGGTGTCTATTTCGTCACCCAGTCGCCGACCGATATTCCGGAGGAGATTCTGGGTCAGCTCGGTAACCGTATCCAGCACGCCCTGCGTGCCTTCACACCGAAGGATCAGAAGGCTGTTCGTGCTGCGGCGCAGACCTTCCGAGCGAATCCTTCGTTCTCGACCGAGGAGGCGATCATGGAGCTGGGCACGGGCGAGGCGCTTGTGTCGTTGCTCGACGAGAAGGGTGCTCCCTCGGTGGTCGAGCGTGCCAAGATTCTCTTCCCGCTGAGCCAAATCGGCGCCATTACGGACGACGAGCGTCGGGTGTTGATCGCCTCGGCCCCCCTGACGATTCGCGCCTACGATACGGCTGTGGATCGCGTGAGCGCCTACGAGGTGCTGACCGAGCAACAGGCCGTAGCGGCCAAGGAGGCCGAGGAGGCTGCCGCCCAAGAGGAGGAGGCCAAGCGTCAGGCTCTGGAGGAGAAGGAACAGCAGAAAAAACAGCGTAGCGGTGTCGGTCGCGGATTGCTGGGTACGTTGATTGGCGCGGCTGCCACGAGCTTTATTCGCAGTGTGAGCACCTCGATGGCCAAGTCGCTTGTGGGAGGTTCGTCCAGCTCCAAAAAGAAGAGCACGGGGAAGAGCATCGTAGGCAAAGCAGCCCAGACGGCAGCAACGACCGCCACGCGTAAGATCGTGAACGAAACGCTCAAAAACCTGTTGAAATAGCTATGACTGCGCTTTTTGAGGATGTGATATTCGGGCCGGTGCGCTCGCGTCGGTTGGGACTTTCGCTGGGGGTAAATCTGTTGCCTAAGCACGCCAAATTGTGCTCGTTCGACTGCATCTACTGCGAATGTGGGTGGAATTCCGAGCGACGGGGTGAGATGCGTTTTAACAGCCGCGAGGAGGTGCGCACGAAGCTCGAGGAGGTGCTCATGCAGATGGTGGGCGAGCAGACGCCACCCGATGTGATCACCTTTGCCGGTAACGGCGAGCCGACCATGCACCCCGATTTCGAGGCGATTATCGACGATACGATCTCGCTACGCGACCGGCTTTGTCCCTCGGCCAAGATATCCGTCTTGTCGAACGCCACGCAGCTCCACCGCGAGGAGGTTCGCCGAGCCTTGGCGCGTGTCGATAACAACATCTTGAAGCTCGATTCGGCCTTTGATCGGACGGTACGACTGATCAACCAACCCCGCCAGGCACAATATACGGTGCGCGGGGTGGTGGAGGGTATGAAACGCTTCACGCAACAGATGGTGCTCCAAACGATGTTCCTCCGAGGCGACTATCAGGGCGAGAAGATCGACAACACGACCGCTGAGGAGGTGGAGGCTTGGCTGAAATTGGTCGAGGAGATTCGTCCCCGTCAGGTGATGATCTACTCGCTCGACCGCGATACACCCTGTCAGACCCTGCACCGCGTTTTGCGCGAGGAGTTGCAGGCGATAGCTCGTCAGGTCGAGGCGCTTGGAATCCCCTGCTCGGTGGCCTGATTCGAGGTCGAAGCGGGCTGGTCGATAAAGAGGAGCGGAGCGGTCGAATAACCGCGTTGCTCGGCCAGGTGGAGAATCTCTCGGAGGGTCGAAGCCGGCAGTTGCGGCGTGCGCGAGAGTATCCAAAGATACTTTGGGGAGTGCGAGCCGATGAGTGCCCACGAATAGTCGGGAGCCAGGGCCAGGATGTTATAGTCCGAGTAGAAGAACCAAAAGAAGGAGACGCGCAGGTGTCCTGCATGATCGGTGGTGCGTGCTTTGCCGCGTGCCACCTTTTCTTTGTCCGTGCGGTCGTCTGTGCCGCGGTTGATCACCTCGATCTTCCCGTCGGGGAGCAGGCGATAGTCGGTCTCGACCGCCTCCAGGTGGCGCTCAAAGGGGTGGTCATAGCGTGCAATTTCGTACCAGCGCCCCATGAAGCGCTCAAGGTCAATTTCCGAGACCGTCGTGCGGTCGATGCAACGGTTTCGCGGAGCACAGAGCACACTGCCCACCAGCGTTGCGAGTATCAGTGTTATGAGAATCATTTTCATAACACCGTTGTTCGCACAAATCATACCAAAATGGGGTTGCTCAACAATCGTGTCGGCAACCCCATTCTCTATTTACAAATGGCTTCGTAGATACTCTCGGCATCGAATCCGCACGCTTCGTGCAGTTCGTGAGGCGTGCCGTGGCGAATCCAGCGGTCGGGGATGCCGAGGCGGATTACCTCTCCGCGATACCCCTTTTCGTGGAGGTAGGTCGTGACCGCTTCGCCCACGCCGCTTCGCAGCGAACCGTCCTCGATCGTGATTACCCGCTCATAACGCTCGGCAACCTCGTCCAGCAGGGTCTTATCGAGTGGTTTGACAAAGCGCAGGTCGTAGTGTGCCCCGCGGATTCCCTTTTCGGCAGCGCGATCCAGCGCCTCCGAGGCAGCTTGGGCCGTAGTGCCGATGCTCAATACGGCAACTCGTTCCCCCTCGCGGAGCTTCTCGCCCCGACCCTCGGGAATGAGTTGGAACGGCTCTCCGCGCCAGGCGACCCCCTCGCCCGTACCACGCGGATAGCGGATCATGTAGGGGTGGCCGGCCTCTTTGGCCGTGTACATCATGTTTCGCAGCTCCCGCTCGTTGCGCGGAGCGGCAATCGTGAGCGAGGGGATGGCGGCATAGGCGGCCATGTCGAACGTGCCGTGGTGTGTAGCTCCGTCTTCGCCCACCAAACCTCCGCGGTCGAGGCAGAAGACAACGGGCAGGTTCTGAATCGCCACGTCGTGAATCACATTGTCGTAGGCGCGTTGCATGAAGGTCGAGTAGATGGCGCAGTAGGGGATAATCCCCGAGGCGGCCAGACCGGCAGCAAAGGTGACGGCGTGTCCCTCGGCAATGCCGACATCGAAGGTGCGGTCGGGCATCTCCTGCATCATCTTTTGCAGGCCGCAACCCGAAGGCATGGCGGCCGTGATGCCCACCACGCGCGAATCCTCCTTCGCCAGGTCGATCATCGTCTCGCCAAAGACATCCTGGTAGCGGTCGGCCGGATAGGTGGAGCGGATGCGCTCACCCGTCTCGGCATTGTAGCGCCCCGGAGCGTGCCAGGTGGTTTGATCCTGCTCGGCGGGGGTGTAACCCTTGCCCTTGGTCGTGAGAACGTGCAACAATTTCGGCCCTTTGACCTGCTTCAGCGCGCGGAGCGTGCGTACCAGTTCGGGGAGGTTGTGCCCGTCGATCGGGCCGAAATAGCGGAAGTTGAGGCTCTCGAAGAGGTTGCTGTTGTGGAGCAAGACCTGCTTGGTGGCCGTGCCGGCCTTTTGCAGGAAACGTTGCAGGGCGGGCAGGTGTGACAAAACAGCCCACACGCGCTGCTTGAGGCGGTTGTAGTGGTGCGACGAGGTGATCTTCACCAGGTAGCTCTTCAGCGCGCCCGTGGCGCGATCAATCGCCATGTTGTTGTCGTTGAGGATCACCAGCAAATCCGTTTTGCGGCTTGCTCCGGCATTGTTCAGACCCTCGAACGAAAGGCCGCCCGTCATCGCACCATCGCCGATTACGGCTACGATATGACGTTTTTCGCCCTTCAGCTCGGCCGCTTTGGCCATGCCGAAGGCTGCCGAGATCGAAACCGAAGCATGACCACCGCCAAAGGCGTCGTACTCACTTTCGTCCATGCGCGGGAATCCGCTGATGCCGCCCCGTTTGCGTTGCGTGAGGAAAGCTTCGCGGCGTCCCGTGATGATCTTGTGGGCGTAGGTTTGATGACCGACATCCCATACAATTTTATCTTCGGGCGTGGAAAATACATAGTGCAGGGCGGTGGCCAGTTCGACAGCTCCCAAGCTCGAGCCCAGGTGCCCCGGATTGACCGAACAGGCTTCGATGATATAACGTCGCAACTCCTCGCAGTAACGACGCAACTCCTCGGCCGAGAGCTGTTTCAGCGCCTCGGGGGAGTCGATTTTTTCGAGTATTTGATACTTTGGTTCGATCATCGTAGCACAAAGATAGCAATAAAAGCGAATTATTTCAAAGAAAATTGTTATCTTCGCCATACGAATCAACAATTGAAGAGATGAAATACAATCGCATTCTGCTCAAATTGAGCGGCGAGTCGCTCCAAGGAGCGCAAAAATACGGCCTCGATCCGGCGCAACTTCAATCCTATGCCGAGCAGATCAAGGCGGTGGCTGAAACGGGTGTTCAGGTCGGCATCGTCATCGGTGGCGGAAATATCTTCCGTGGCATGACGGGTGCCAAGCGTGGCTTTGACCGCGTGAAGGGCGACCAGATGGGTATGTTGGCCACGATTATCAACTCGCTGGCCCTGCAGTCGGCCTTGGAGGATAACGGTGTGAAGTGCAAGGTGCTCACCTCGATCCGCATGGAGCCTATTGGCGAGTACTTCTCCAAAGCGCGTGCCATCGAGTATCTGGAGGCAGGTTATGTGGTTATCATCGGTGGCGGCACGTCGAACCCCTACTTCACGACCGACACGGCTTCGGCCCTGCGCGGTATCGAGATCGAGGCCGAGGTGATGCTGAAGGGCACGCGCGTCGATGGCGTCTATACGGCCGATCCGGAGAAGGATCCCACAGCCGTGAAGTTCGACGAGATTACCTTCGACGAGGTGATCAGCCGTCAGCTCAAGGTGATGGATCAGACCGCCTTTACGCTCTGCCGTGAAAACAAATTGGAAATCATTGTGTTCGATATGGACACTCCGGGCAACCTCGGTAAGGTGCTTGCAGGTGAAAAGATCGGAACACTCGTAAAATTGGCTTAACACTATGGCTATTCGTACCCGCAAAAAGAAGAGCACCGTGCGTTTGTGGTTGCTCGTAGCGCTGCTCGTTGCAGTATGCGTCCTTGTCTATATGCTCCCCACCGGTGAGCAGCAAGTTCAGGAGGAGGTCGTCGCGGAACAGACCGTGGAGGATGAGACCGAGGCTACGACCCTTGTCAAGGAGGGGATGCAGGCTCCCGACTTTACCGTCACGATGTTCGACGGCTCGACTCAGACCCTCTCGGCTCTGAAAGGAAAGGTGGTGCTGGTCAATTTCTGGGCTACCTGGTGCCCGCCCTGCCGCGAGGAGCTGAAGCGCGTCCAGGCCGATATCGTCGATCGCTTTGCCGGCCAGGAGTTTGTCTTTATCCCCATCTCGCGTGCCGAGGAGCGGGAGACCGTGGCCGCGTTCCGCGAACAGATGGGTTATAGCTTCCCGATGGGACTCGATCCCGAGCGCAAGATCTACGATCAGTTTGCCTCGAACTTCATCCCCCGCAACTTCCTGATCGATCAGGAGGGTAAGGTGGTCATTGCCTCGGTAGGTTACGAAGAGGAGGAGTTCAATGCCCTGATTGCCAAGATCGAAGAGTTGCTGAAACAATAACTTAAAACACAACAATATGGATACCCAATCGATTCTTAACGAGGCCACTTCGCGTATGCAGAAGGCGGTCGATCACCTCGACGAGGAGTTGCTGAACATCCGCGCCGGTAAGGCGTCGGTCAATGTGCTCAATGGTGTGATGGTGGAGTACTATGGCTCGCAGGTGCCCGTTTCGGGTGCCGCTTCGGTCACTGTACCCGATGCCAAGACTATTCTGATCCAGCCTTGGGACAAGAACCTGATCCGTGTGATCGAGAAGGCGATCCTGGATTCGAACATCGGTCTGACCCCCTCGAACAACGGCGAGCAGATTCGTCTGACGATGCCGCCGCTCACAGAGGAGCGTCGTAAGGAGC
>CAYOEE010000060.1:0-8282 GCA_964402935.1 uncultured Alistipes sp.
TTTCGGGCTTCGCAGGCCTAAAAATCCCTCTTGTTATACAACTTCTAACGAAACGGGGTTGCTCAACAAAACTTGTTGGACTGCCTCGAGAAAGGAGGCTATCCTTTGTAATGGGTGCATGGATGGTGGAGATACCGCAAAGTGTCCTCACCGCACCGAGTATGCAAAGGCATACGATGTGGGTTGTTTTGGTCATAGAATGACGAACATTAACGGGAAACTGAGGCCACTGAACAATCATTTTGAATTTTGATTTCTAAATTTTGAATTTTATTTGTATCTTTGACCGATTATCAACCTTTTGTGAAAGGCTATGGAAAAGCAGTTTGTCTTTCAATACGAGGCTTACGCCTCCCTCAGCGAGATGGCCGAGGAGGATCGTCTGTTGGTCGAGGAGGCTGTGAAGGCCACCCGAAGCGCCATTGCGCCCTATTCGAACTTCCATGTCGGAGCTGCCGCACGCCTGCGTAGCGGTCGCATCCTGACGGGGAGCAACATCGAAAGCGAGGTCTTCCCGGCGGGACTTTGTGCCGAGCGCTCGCTCTTGTTCTACCACCAGGCCAACCATGCCGACGATCCGATTGTGACGTTGGCCATCGCCTCCGACCCCTCGGAGCGCGAGTGCTACCCCTGCGGGCAGTGCCGTCAGGTGTTGGTCGATACGGAGCGTCGCCAAAAATCCTCGATCCGCGTCATCATGTATGGCGGAGGCTCGGCCAGCGTGGTGCGCTCGACCGAACTGCTCCTGCCCTTCACCTTTATTTTGTAACCGACGATGTTTTCACCCGACGACATACTCTACGAGGACAACCACCTGCTGGTGGTCAATAAGCACAGTGGCGATTTGGTGCAACCCGACCCCTCGGGCGAGAGCGCCCTGGAGGATCAGATCAAAGCCTACCTCAAGGTGCGCGACGAGAAGCCCGGGCGTGTCTTCCTGGGCGTGGTGCACCGCATCGACCGCCCCGTGAGTGGTGCGGTGGTCTTTGCCAAGACCTCGAAGGCCTTGGTGCGTCTCAATGAGATGATCCGCGCGGGGGAGATCAAGAAATACTATTGGGCGCTGGTGGAGAACCGACCCGAACAGGAGGAGGGCAGTCTGAAGCACTACATCCTGCGTGACGGGCGCACGAACCGCTCGAAGGCCTACGTCCAACCCAAGGCGGATGCCAAGGAGGCGCGCCTGAATTATGTGATGAAGGGGGCGGGTACGCACTATACGCTTCTTGAGGTGGAGCTTTTGACGGGGCGTCACCACCAGATTCGTGCTCAGCTCTCGGCTGTGGGTTGCCCGATTCGGGGCGATTTGAAATACGGTGCCAAGCGCTCGATCCCGGGCGGGGGTATCTCGCTCCACTCGCGTCGCGTGGGGTTCGATCATCCCGTTCGCCACGAATGGGTCGAGGTGACGGCTCCCGTGCCGAAGGGGGATAATTTGTGGGCTCACTTTGAAACTTTGTAGCGATGCGACTGCTGATTCAACGAGTAAAACGCGCCTCGGTCGAGATCGAGGGCGTCGTAAAAGGGGCGATAGAAAAGGGATTCCTGGTCTTGGTCGGTGTCACGCATGAGGATACGGAGGAGGACTTGGAGTACCTGGCGCAGAAACTGTTGAAGATCCGTCTGTTTGACGACGAAAACGGGGTGATGAACCTCGACCTGCAACAAGTGGGTGGCGAGCTGCTCGTCGTGAGCCAATTCACGCTCCTGGCCTCGACCCGCAAGGGCAACCGTCCGAGTTATATCGCCGCTGCTCCCGAAGCTGTTTCGCGCCCGATGTACGAGCGCTTCGTGCAGCGCATGGAGGAGCTTACGGGACGCGAGGTGCAGACGGGCGAGTTTGGTGCCGATATGCAGATCGAGCTTGTTAATGACGGTCCGGTGACGATCTGGATCGACTCGAAAAACCGCTGATGAAAAAGAGAAAAGTAAATATAGAAACCGTTATGAAAAAATTACTGATTTGGATCTTCGCATTGGCTGTGGTCGGCACGCTGAGCCACGCCTGCGACGATACGGACGAGGTGGTAGCGCCCAACCTCGCGCCGGAGCTGAGCATTAGCTGCTCGCCCGTGATTAACCTGCCGAGTGCCAACGCCACGGAGGGTGTGATCGACTACACGGTGGTCAATCCCCACGGGGAGATGATCGCCACGGCCAAGAGTTCGGCCGCCTGGATCGCTCCGTCGATCTCGACCAAGGGACAATCGGGCACGAACAGCCTGGGAGAGCCGACCTTTACCGCCTCGATTACCTATGCGGCCGCGCTGAATCGGGGCGAGGCTCGTAAGGCCGAGCTGACGATCTCCTACGGCAACAGCACGCCGGTGGTGGTCGTGATCAACCAGCCGGCAGGCGATGGAGAGCCGGAACCCGAGCCGGAACCCGAGCCGGAACCCGAACCGGAACCCGAACCGGATCCGACCCCCACGCCCGATCCGACGCCAACTCCTTCGGGCAATACGCTTGTGGCGGGTTGGGCCGAGCTGCCGACCACCATTACCCGCTCGGATTGGCAATATGCCTACCACATCACGGACGTTAAGTCGGGTGCTGACTATGCCCGCAACTACTCGGTCTGCTACTCGACCGATAAGATGTGTGCCATCTGGGTGGCCGCCCCGATGCACGACTTCTACGCCAAGAAGAACTCGGATCGCACGGATGATTACGCGCAGGATCCCAAAATTTCGGTGACGCAGCCCGGTAAGTGGTCGGGTTATACGCGCGGTCACCTGCTCGGTTCGGCCGAACGTCTGGTGAGCCGTCTGACCAACCAGCAGGCCTTCTACTACTCGAACATCGCGCCGCAGCACTCGACCTACTTCAATACGGGCGGTGGTGCTTGGAATACGCTGGAGGATTGGGTTGATAAGCAGTGGGTAGGTGCTGCCGATACGACCTACCAGGTCATCGGTTGCTACTGGGACCCTGCCGAAAGCCCGAAGCAGGTGAGCGGCACGACGATTCCGACCCACTACTACAAGGTGCTGCTGCGCACGAAGAACCACAAGAACAAGTGGGTGGTGGATTGCTCGAAGGATGAGTTGCAATGTATCGCCGTGTTGGTCGAGCACCGCACCTATTCGAAGGATGAAGTACCGAAGCCTTCGGAGTATGAACAGAAGGGTATGTTCCTTACGGTCAAGGAGATGGAGGAGCTTACGGGCTTAACCTTCTTTGGCAACGTGCCCAATGCACCTAAGGAGAGCTACAACCTCTCGGATTGGACGTTCTAACGACAACGAGGAGGGCAAGATGAATTATCCGTGGGGCGATGAGCGCCGTTACAACTCCTATTCGGGGTATTTTCGACGCCTCTTGGGCCGACGGATGCAGAAACTCTCCATCGACGCCGGTTTCTCGTGCCCGAATCGGGATGGGACGATCTCGACGGGCGGATGTACGTTCTGTTCGAACGATGCTTTCACGCCGTCGTATTGTCGGCGAGGTCTGTCGATTCGGGAGCAGATCGAGGAGGGTATAGCCTTTCATCGTCGTCGCTACCGCGAGGCGCAACGCTATTTGGCCTATTTTCAGTCCTTCTCGAACACCTATGCTCCGCTTGAGGTGCTGCGTCGGCGTTACGAGGAGGCGCTTTCGCACCCCGAGGTCGAGGGGTTGGTGATCGGCACACGCCCCGACTGCGTGGATGAGCGGGTGTTGGACTATTTGGCCGAGTTGGCGCGTGAAAAGTATGTGGCTGTCGAGTATGGCATCGAGTCGGTCTATGATGCGACCCTCAGACGGGTCAATCGCGGACACGATTTTCGGTCGGCCGAGCGGGCGGTGCAGATGACCGCCGAGCGTGGCCTGCACTGCGGAGCACACTTCATCCTGGGGTTGCCCGATGAAACGGAGGAGATGATCCTTGAGGGTGTGGAGCGGATCAATGCGTTGAAGCTCACGACGGTGAAATTTCATCAGCTCCAACTGTTTCGCCACACGCCCCTGGCCGAGGAGTACCGCCACCACCCCGAACGCTTTCGCTTTTGGAAGGTGGAGGAGTATATCGACCTTGTGGTCGAGGTGTTGCGTCGCCTGCGCCCCGACCTGGTGGTTGAGCGTTTTGCCTCGGAGGCTCCGCCCCGATTTCGGGAAGGCCCTTCGTGGGGGATGATCCGCAACGAGCAGTTGTGGGCGATGTTGGAAAAAAGATTGGTCGAAAAGGATACTTTTCAAGGCGAATTTTTTATACATTTGTCGCAGAACCACGATAACAAAGAACCATAACACTCAAAATAAAAAACGACAATGGGTTCGTTGGATAAAATTTTCAAGGTGGCCAAGGAGTATATCTTCATGGCTTGCGGTATGTTGTTCTACTCGTTTGGTTGGGTAGCCTGCATCCTGCCGAATGACGGTACGGGCGGTGGCGCATCGGGTCTTGCGCTGGTGCTCTGCAAAGCCTTTGCGCAGGCCGGTATCGCCGATCTGCAAATTGGTACGATGGTGCTGATTATCAATGGTATCTTGCTCTTGATCTCCGGCTTTATCGTAGGGTGGAACTTCGGTTTTAAGACCATCTATTGCGTCGTGGTCTTGTCCCTGAGCATGAATATGTGGCTCGAGGTGCTTCCCCCGGGCAACTTCCTCGGTCTGCAAGACCCGATCGTGGCGATTGTCCTGGGTGGTGTCTGCGCCGGTTTGGGTATCGTGATCTGCTTTGCGCAGGGAGGCTCGACGGGCGGTACGGATATCGCGGCCGTGATTATCAACCACTATCGCACGGTAAGCTATGGTAAGATATTGATTTATAGCGACCTCTTTATTATCGGCTCGGCGCTCTTTGTGGGCTACGACATCGCCACGGTGATCTATGGTTACATCATGACGGCCGTGGTGGGCTATACGGTCGATATGATCCAGGCGGGCAGTCAGCAGTCGAATCAGGTGCTGATCGTGTCGCAAGACCCCGAAAAGATGGCCGAAGCGATTGCCAACAACGTGCACCGCGGAGTGACGTTGCTCGATGCGCAGGGTTGGTACTCGAAGAAGGATACGAAGGTGGTGATGGTGGTCTGCCGCAAGCGCGAAACGCCGATGCTCTTAAAGTATGTCAAGTCGGTTGATCCCAACGCCTTTATGACCGTCGGTTCGGTCATGGGAGTCTATGGACAGGGCTTCGAAACGCTGAATAAGATCTAACGTAATTATTCATTAAAAGGGTACTTAAGGGTGCTGAAAGGTTCTTAAGGGTTCTCTTTCGGCACTCTTTCAATTTTCCGCCCTTCCCACCTTGCCCCCTAATAATTTTGAATTCTAAATTCTAAATTTTGACTTTCTTTGCCGATATCGTACTGCCGCTGGCTCAGCCGGCCTACACCTACGCCGTTCCGGAGGGGATGGTGCTGGAGGTCGGGGATGCTGTGTCGGTGCAGTTCGGTCTTCGGAAGTACTATACGGGTATCGTCTGGCGCCTGCACGATGAGCGCCCCAAGGTTAAGCAGCTTAAACAGATCGTGCGCAAGGTCTATGACCGCCCGCTGATTGACGAGCACGGCAGGGCCTTGTGGGAGTGGGTGGCCGCCTACTATATGTCGTCACTCGGTGAGGTGATGCGGTGCGCACTGCCCTCGCTCATCAAACCCTCGGCCGACAGCGACAGCCAACTCCTGGAGGAGACCTTCTATCCGCGCACGGAGCGCTATTACGCCCTTGCGGAGGCCTATCGGGATGAGCAGTTGTTGAACGAGACGCTGGATCGCATGGAGCGTCGTGCTCCGCGCCTGCACGAGGCGCTATTGGAGGTGGTGGCACGTCTCGAGGAGCAACATACGCACGAGGTGGCACGTCGCCTCTTGTCGGTCGATGCCACCCCCTTGCAGACGCTTGTCAAGAAGGGCATTTTGAGCCGCACGGAACATACGCCCGACGAGGAGCATGAACGCCCCGCATTTCGCCTCCCGACGCTTACCGATCATCAGCAGGAGGCACTCGATAAGCTGCGTGCCGACTTTGCTGCGGGGCGCACGGCGGCCCTCCTGCATGGCGTGACGGGTTCGGGTAAAACGGAGCTTTATATCCACCTGGTTGCCGAGGTGCTGGCGCGGGGTGGGGATGTGCTGTTGCTGGTGCCAGAGATTGCCCTCACGGCGCAACTCATCGAGCGCATGGAGCGCATCTTCGGCTCGCGGGTGACGGCCTACCACTCGCGCCTGACAAACCAAAGACGCTCGGAGAACTACCTCCGCCTGAATCGTTCGTCGGGAGGTGAGTTTGTGGTGGGTGTTCGCTCCTCGATCTTCCTGCCGCTCAAGCACCTGCAACTGATCATCGTCGATGAGGAGCACGATGCAAGCTATAAGCAGAACGACCCCTCGCCCCGCTATTCGGCGCGTGATGTGGCGGTCTGGATGGCTCGCCGGCGGGCAGGTCATGCCCTGCTGGGTAGTGCCACCCCTTCGCTCGAGACGTGGCTCAACGCCACGACGGGCAAGTATGGCCACGCCCGCCTGACGGAGCGTTATGGCGAGGCTGAGCTGCCCCAAATCTACCTTTCGGATACACGCCGTGCCGCCCAGCGAGGCGAACGCCACGGCCACTTCAACAAGCTCCTGATCGACAAGATCGAGGCGACCCTCGCGCGGGGCGAGCAGGTGATGCTGTTCCAAAATCGACGGGGATTTGCCCCCTACCTGGAGTGCCCGACGTGCGGTTGGACACCCCGCTGTCCCCATTGTAATGTGACGCTCAGCTACCATAAATTCCGTGCCCGCCTCGTGTGCCACTATTGCGGCCACAACGAGCCGACCCAGCAGCGATGTCCCTCGTGCAAGGTGGTCGATCTGCAACCGATGGGTTTCGGTACGGAGAAGATCGAGGAGCAGATTGCCGGCCTCTTCCCCGAGGCGCGTGTGGCTCGTTTGGATCGGGATCAACTCACCTCGGAGAGTGCGCTGAATCGCATCATCGAGGATTTCTCGATGCATCGCACCGATATCCTGGTCGGGACGCAGATGATCACCAAGGGATTTGACTTCGAGGGCGTTTCGCTGGTGGGTGTGTTGAATGCCGACAACCTCCTGCTCAACCCCGATTTCCGAGCCTCGGAGCGTGCTTTCCAACTTCTGCAACAGGTCGCAGGCCGTGCCGGACGAAGAGGTGCGAACGGCGAGGTGGTGATCCAGACGGCCGACCCCGCAAATCCGGTGCTGAGGCAGGTGCTCAGTGATGATTTTCAGGCGATGGCACACGCGCAACTCGCCGAGCGCCAAAGCTATTTCTACCCGCCCTATGCCCGCCTGACGGTTCTTACGTTGCGTCATGTGGATCTTCAGACGGTGCGCCGTGCCGCTGCCGAGCTGGGCGATCGACTGCGCCGACGCTTCGGGAGTCGCCTGCTTGGGCCGATAGCTCCGGCTGTGGATCGGATTCGGGGCGAATACCTCATGCAGCTCATGCTCAAAATCGAAAGCTCCTCTTCGCGCCTGAAGGCCAATCAAATCCTGCATGAGGAGATCGAAAAGAGCCGTCATCATGCCGACTACAAATCGCTTACGATCTCGATCAATGTCGATCCTCAGTAAGATACTGCGCGGTTTTCGGGCACTCTTCTTCCCACCCCTTTGTGCCGTCTGCTCCGAGCCTTTGACCGAGGGCGAGGAGTTGATCTGCACGTTGTGCCGTGCCACCGCTCCGCTGACGGGCTACGAAAAGGAGTATTACAACCCCGTGGTGGAGAAATTCGCAGGTCTTGTTCCCGTGGAGCGTGCCTCGGTCATGCTCTTTTTTCAGCGCGGGAGCGGGTGGCAACACCTGATACATGGTTTTAAGTATCACGAGGCATGGCGCTCGGCGCTGGAGATGGGACGCTGGTACGGCTCGCGCCTCAAGGCGAGCGGCCTGTACGAGGATATTGATCTGGTCATCCCGATGCCGCTGCACCCCTTCAAGCAACTGTTGCGTGGTTATAACCAAGCCTCCTACCTGGCCGAGGGGATTGCCTTGGCGCTGGGTGTTGAGGTGGATCGTCGGGCGGTGCGTCGCATCCGCCACACCTCGTCACAAGCGCGTACACCCCGTCGTGAAAGAGCCGAGAATGTGGCCGGAGCATTTGCCGTGAACGACGCAAAACGCCTCGCAGGCCGCCATGTGCTGGTGGTGGACGATGTGCTGACGACGGGTAGCACGGTGGTGGCCCTGATCGAGGCGATGCAGATGGCTGTTCCCGACCTTCGGGTCAGCGTGGCCGCCTTGGCCGCTCCGCGCAAAGAGCTCGGCCTGGAGTAATTCGCTCCATAAATTTGGCATTCTTCACTTTTTGCCGTAATTTTGTCGCA
>CAYOEE010000061.1:0-8257 GCA_964402935.1 uncultured Alistipes sp.
TCGATACCGGCACCCAGGGCAGCCGCCATCGGCTCGTAGATCATGAAGACCTCACGACCTCCGGCACGCTCGGCCGAGTCGCGCACGGCACGAATCTCCACGTTGGTCGAACCCGAGGGAATGCAAATCACCATGCGCAGCGAGGGCGAGAACAACGACCCCGACGTCTTGACCATCTTGATCATGCTGCGCAACATCAACTCCGTGGCGTTGAAATCGGCAATCACACCGCTCTTGAGCGGACGGATCGTCTTGATGCCCGGGTTGGTGCGTTCGTGCATCTGCTGCGCCTTCTTACCCACGGCTTTCAGCGAGCCGGTGTGGGCATCGACGGCAACGATCGATGGCTCGTCCACGACGACCTGACCGTTGTAAATGATGAGCGTATTGGCCGTTCCGAGGTCAATCGCCAACTCTTGCGTTAAAGAGAAAAGTCCCATATCGTATTTTATTTATCTTCGCTTTAATGGTTTCTTATTCAGTCGTTTAGCCCGATTTGTGGTAAAGGGGTGTTTACGACCTTACAAAGGTAGTAAAAAACCCTCATTCTTTCGGCAAATTTTTGCGCAAAATTTTTCACAATTTTTTCGCACAAAAAAAGCGACCCGAAGGTCGCCTTTGTTTACGTTTCGAGCGGGCGGTGAGCCTACTTGGCGTATTGTTTCATTTTGGCCTCGAACTCCTCCTTGAGCGTCGTGAAAAGCTCCTTGACGCTCACGATGCGCTCCGTGCGCCAGGCATTCGAACCGCAGAAGGCGTAGCCGTGATCCAGATGGCCGCGGAAGGCGTTGTAGAGTGCCGTCATGATGCAGTAGGGCGACTCCTCGACCTTGCAGGTTTTGATGCAGTGGAATGGGCAGTTTTTCGGATGTTTCAATCCCTCCTTCACCTTTTGCAGGAACGAGTTGTGGATCGCGCGTCCGGGCATCCCGACCGGACTCTGGATAATCTCGATATCCTCCTGTTTCGCATCGACGTAGCACTGTTTGAAAGCATCCGATGCGTCACACTCCTCGGTGGCGACAAAGCGCGTACCCATCTGCACGCCGTCGGCTCCGAGTTGTGTAAAATTGTAAATATCCTCCCCCGTGTAGATGCCGCCACCGGCGATCACGGGAATCTTGCGACCGTGCTCCTGCTCGATCTCGCGCACGGCAGCCACCACCTCCGGTACGATCTGCTCCAACGAGTAGACCGGATCCTCGATCTGCTCGTGCGAGAAGCCGAGGTGACCACCCGCCTTGGGTCCTTCGACCACCACGGCATCAGGCACATAGCCGTACTTTCCGATCCAGCTGCGGCAGATCACCTTCAGGGCGCGTGCCGACGAAACGATCGGGGCGAGTTTCGTGCGTGCCCCCTCGGTAAGGAACGTGGGCAGCGTGAGAGGCAGACCGGCACCCGAGAAGATGATGTCGGCTTTCGCGGCAATGGCCGTCTTGACGAGGTTCGTGAAGTCGGTCATGGCAACCATGATGTTCACGCCGATCAGACCTCCCGTGCCGATGGCAGCCTCCTTCGCTTTGCGAATCTCCTCCTTCAGTCCCCACAGGGTGGCCTCGTTGAAGTTCGGCGAATAATCCTTGTACACAAGACCCAATCCGGCGGCCGAGATCACTCCCACGCCACCCTCACGGGCTACGGCGGAGGCCAATTTCGACATCGAAATGCCTACGCCCATACCTCCCTGCACGATGGGTACGCGTGCCAAGAGGTCTCCAAATTTCAAAGGTTTCATAAAAAAGATGTTTTTGTCGTTTGTTCGTTGCTCCGAAGCGGAAGCAATGAATTGTGCAAAAATACATATTTTTTGGTCAAAATATCCCGTTCGAGGCAAAAAAAACGACCATTCGCAAAGAATGGTCGTTCGTAGGCTTGATTCTCAGTGGATTACTGAGCCGGAGCGGTCTCCGTGATACCCAGCTCCTTCTTGACCAGCGGCGTGATGTCGATCAGCGCAGCCTCGTCGAAATAGACGAGCGAACCGCTCTCGAAGATAGCCGTGAAGCCGTTGGCCTTGCACACCGTCTTGATGGCGTTCTGAGCCTTCTCGATAATTGGGGTCATCAGCTCCTGCTCCTGCTTGGCCAGGTCCTGCTGAGCCATCTGCTGCATCTCCGTGCCACGCTGGCGCAGATCATTCAGCTCCTTCTCCTTGATCTGACGAGCAGCATCCGAGAGGGTATTCAGGTTCTTCTGGAACTCCTGCAACTTGTTGTTGAACTCGACGTTAATCGTTTCGAGGTTCTCCTCCCAATCCTTGGCTACGGCCTGCAGTTTGGTCTGCATCTCGGTCGTCTCAGGCATGGCAAACATCACCTCCTGCGAGTTGATGCGGCCGAATTTCTGGGCGAAGAGCGTCGTACAACTCAGCATCATGGCGAGTACGAGCGTCAGTTTGAGTACGTTTTTCATGTTTTTGTTTTTCAGTTAATTATTTGATGAATTTTTAGTAGCTTATTTCAGTGCGGCAATCACCTCGTTGGTGCGATCCACGGCTGCGGCGTTGTAGAGCAGGGTGGGGTTGTTTGCCGAGTCGATTACGACCTGGGCGCCCACCTGCTTGGCGTAGGCTTCAATGGTGGCAAAGACCTTCTCCTGGATCGGCTTGATCTTCTCGATGCGCTGCTTCATGAGCGTACCCTCCTGACCGAAGAGCTCCTCCTGATACTCGTTGGCCTGTTGCTCCTTCTGCAGGATCACCGACTCCCACTGCTGGCGGGTGGTCTGCGAGAGCGAGGCCTTCTGCTGCTGGTAGCTGTTGTAGAGGCTCTCCACCTCTTCGAATTTAGCCTCGACCTGCGATTGATACTGCTCGGCCAATTTATCCAGCTCCTCGATGGCTGTGTTATAGGCGGCGATCGACTTAAAGACCTTCTCGCTGTTTACGACGATGCAGTTCTGTGCCATGGCGGCAGCACCTATCAGTACCAGCGCCATCGTTAATACCATCTTTTTCATCGTTTTTCTCATCTTTTAAGGTTCATACGTCCGTTTTCGGTCGGTTGCAAGAAGCATACCTATATAAATAACGTGCGTGTTGTTCTTTTATTGTGCAGTGGTCGTTTTGTACTATTGTTCAGCAACTCCCACGGATCCGGTTTTACCTACCGAATTCTTAATTAACCCTGCCTCGCAGGCTTTTCCTCCTCGCTGCTCGGCATAGTCTGCCGGCAGCCTCTAAGCTCACTACGCAACGTCGGTTCTAAATTTTGAATTCTAATTATGAATTCTAAATTCTGAATTTTGCATTGTTCGTTAGAACTGCTGTCCCATCACGAAGTGGAACTGCGAGCCGCTCTTCTCGGTCGAGCCTGCCGGGGGATCGAATCCGTAACCCCAGTCGATGCCGAGCATACCCACCACGGGGAGGTAGAGGCGCACACCCACACCGGCCGAACGCTTGATCTTGAAGGGCGAGAACGATTTCCACGAGTTGAAGGCGTTACCACCCTCCACGAAGCCCAGCACATAGATCTGCGACGAGGGTTTCAGAATCACGGGGTAGCGCAACTCGGCCGTATATTTATTATAGGCCACCGAGTAGTAGTCGTCCACCGGATCGAGGGCGCCATCCTCGTAACCGCGCATGGCGATGATGTCGATACCGTAGATGTTATAGCCCGACATACCGTCACCACCGACCTCGAAGCGCTGGAAGGGCGACACCTTGTACTTGTTGTAGTTGCCCAGGTAACCCATCTCTGCCTTGAGCATCAGGACGAGCTTCTGGTTCGAGGTGAGGGCCTGGAACCATTGACCCTTGAGTTGCCATTTGTGGTACTCGATCCAGCGGTAGCGCTCACGATCGCTCATCGTGGAGTCGGAGTAATCCTTGCCGTCCCAAGCCGAGTAGGGGGGCGTGAGCTGCAACGAGAGGCTGATATCCGAACCGCGACGGGGGTAGATCGGCTGATCGACCGAGTTGCGGCTGAGGACAAATTTGAGCGAGAAGAGGTTGGCAGCGCCGTTGGTCATGATGAACGACGACCAGTTCTTCAGGTCGTAACGCTCGTAGCTGGCCTCGCCGTAGAACGTGAAGTAGGGGTCGGGCCAATTCAGGCGCTTACCCAAACCGACAGCCACACCGTAGGTGCGGAAGTGCATCGAGGAGGTTTGCCAAACGTAGTAGGCGTTGTTCTGCTCCGAGATGTGAGCCGAAATCGTGAACGAGTTGGGCTTCTTGCCACCGAGCCAGGGGTCGGTGAAGGAGAACGAGAAGGCCTTGTAGTAGGTGCCGTTCGTCTGGCCGTTGATCGACAGACGCTGGTTTTGTCCCATCGGGTAGGGACGCCATGCACCCTTCTTGAAGGCGTTCTTGATTGAGAGGTTGTTGAACGTAACACCGATCGAACCGACGAAGGTGCCCGAACCCCAACCACCGGCGATGTTGAATTGGTCCGAAGCCTGCTCCTCGAGCGGCCAGTTTACATTGACCAGCTCGTTCGATACGGGCTTGATGTCGGGCATGATTGCCTCGGGGTTGAAGTGACCCATCGAGCCGAGCATACGGATCGTCTGCATGAGCATCGAACGGTCGTACAGCTCGCCCGGGCGGGTGTAAAGCTCACGACGAATCACCTCGTCGTCCACGCGCACGTTGCCCGTGATGCCCACCTCGTTGATCGTAAACTGCTTGCCCTCGAAGATCTTGAGCTCCAGGTCGATCGAGTCGGCGCCGATGATCGTCTCGGCAGGCTCGATCTGCGACATCAGGTAGCCGCTGTTCTGGTAGAGCGACTTGATCGACATATCTTCGGGATTCTCCTCCTTGCCGATACCGAGTCGCTTGTGCATCGACTTCTTGTCGTAGGTGTCGCCCTTCTTCACGGCGAACATATTTTGCAGCTGGTCGGTCGAATAGACCGAGTTGCCGACCCACGAAATGTCGCGGATGTAGTATTTGTTGCCCTCCGAGAGTTTGAGATCAATGGCCAGACGGTTCGGCTCGTACTCGTAGATCGAATCCTTGAGGATGTGGGCGTTGCGGTAGCCCTTCGAGTTGTAGAAGTCGATCAGCAGGTCCTTGTCCTCCTCATACTCCTTGTCCTTGAGGCGGGTGCCCTTGAAGAAGTTGATGGATTTTTGGTGCGTCTTTTTGAAGGTGCGACGCAGACGCTTGTCCTCGAAGACCTCGTTGCCCTCGAAGTTGATTTTTCCGATCTTGACACGCTCACCGCGGTCGATCTCGAAGATCACGTTGGCATATTGATCGCGCACCGAATCCTGCTCGATGCGGTAGCTGACCTTGGCATTGCGAAAGCCCTTCTCGCGCCAATACTCCTTGATGAGTTTGACATTTTTGTCGAGCACATAATCCGAAAGCTCGCTGTTGCGACGCAGCTGGAGCTTCTCCATGATGTCCTTCTTCTTGCCGGTCGAGATGCCCTCAAACTCCCAATTGAAGACGCGGGGGCGCTCCTTGAGGAAGACCTCCAGGTCGAGGCTGTCGCCCTCGATCTCGGCGCCGATCTTTACGTCGGCAAAGTAGCGCTGGCTCCACAGGCGCGAAATGACGTTCGAGATAAAGTTGCTCGGCAGCAGAATCGAGTCGCCATCCACCAAGCCGGCCGAGGCCTTTACCAGATCGGGATCCAGGTGCTCCAGGCCGCGCACATTGACCTTGCGGATGTAGTATTGCTGCTGCTTGCCGCCCGCCGTTTGGAACATGGGGGCATTTTCGTCAAAGTATCGTTCGACTTTGGTCGTATCGGCCTCCTGCTCGGGCGCTTTCTCCTGGGCTGCCAGGGGCCATGTCAGCGTCACGAGCGCCAGGGCGAGAACCGATATCTTGTGTAAATAGTTCATCTATTTCGTAAAATTACTCTTCTTCAATATTCTTTCGGGCATCGGCTACTTGACGAGTCCGTAGCGACGGTCACGTCCGGCATACACCTCCAGGGCGCGGTGAAACTCCTCCTCCGTAAAATCGGGCCACAACACCTCCGGGAAGTAGAACTCGGCGTAGGAGGCCTGCCACATCAAAAAGTTGCTCAGGCGCTGCTCTCCGCTGGTGCGGATCACCAGGTCGGGGTCGGGCATAAAGGCCGTATCGAGGCTCTCCGAGATCCGTTTTTCGTCAATCTCGTCGGCCTTCAACTCGCCACGCGCTACCTGCTCGGCCAGCGCCTGCACAGCGCGACGAATCTCGTCACGCGAGGAGTAGTTCAGCGCCAAAACCATCGTCAGACGCTCTCCCTCGCAGGTCTCCTGCTCGATCCGGTTCAGGTAGTACTGCACCTTCTCCGAGAAACGACTGCGGTCACCGATCGTGCGCACGCAGACCCCCTGCTTCTTCAGCTCGGGCGTCTCCGAGATCACGCTCTTGCACAACAGCTCCATCAGGGCATCCACCTCGGCCTTCGGGCGACCCCAGTTTTCGGTCGAGAAGGCGTAAAACGTGAGGTAGCGTACCCCCTCTTTGATGGCGGCACGCAACGTGGTGCGGATCGTCTCGACGCCGGCTATATGGCCCTCGGTACGCTCCTTGCCTTGCTGCTTGGCCCAACGGCCATTACCATCCATGATGATGGCTACATGTTGCGGTATCGGTTTTGCGATGCTCATAATAGGGTGCAAATATAGGTATAAAAATTGAAATATGACCCTTTACATAGTAAAGTTTTCGCTTTTTATCCGCGAATGTCTATTCCCCACATCATCTTATTGCGTAACGTGTCGTAAAACGAGATATTGTGTGGTACGGCCAGAAAAATTGACTTTTCGGCCTTTTGCAGCGTAAATTCGCAGCTGCTCGGCAGGGCATAGGAGCGATTGTCGAGCGTAAGGAAGGCCTCCGAGCGACGAGCCTCGACCTTGAGACGGATGCGGCTTGTGTCGGGAACCACGACGGGGCGCATCGTGAGGTTGTGGGGTGCAATGGGGGTGATGACAAAGCAGGCGCAGGTGGGGGCTACGACCGGCCCTCCGGCGCTGAGCGAGTAGGCAGTCGATCCGGTGGGGGTCGAGACAATCACGCCGTCACCGTGGCAGGTGGCGACCATCTCTTCATCGACATACAGTTCGACGGAGAGCATACCGGCGCCGTTGCGCTGGACGGAGAACTCGTTGAGTGCCAGCGGACTGTCGCCGTTGGTCGGGAGGTTGCTCTCGACCTCGATCAGCGAGCGCTCCTCGAAGCGAAGCTCCCCGTTGTTGAGCGCGGCAAAGAGGCGCCTTAGGCCCTTGCGCGAGTCGGAGGTGAGAAAACCCAGACGGCCGGCGTTGATTCCCACAACGGGCAGTTGCTCTCCGCCGAGACGGTGTACCCCCTCGAGCAGCGTGCCATCGCCGCCGTAGCAGACCAAAACGGCCTCAGGATCGGTGATTCGGATCACGGAGCCGTATTGTGACGTCGCGGGGACCTCCCAGCCGATCTCGGCTTTGAGTACCTCTGCAAACTCCTCATTTACAATATAATCGAATCCAAATTCGGCGATCACGTCACGCAACGAGATCAGCTCCTCGGCCTGAAAAGCGAGCTCGCGGCGGGAAAAAAGTATGATTTTCATCCGTCAGTAACAAAAAAATGAGTAACTTTGTTCTGCAAATATAACGAAATTGTGACAAAGTTAAGTGTAAATATCAATAAGATTGCTGTTTTGCGCAATTCGCGCGGCGGCAATTGCCCCGATGTCTTGAAGGCAGCCCTCGACATCGAGCGCTTTGGTGCCGACGGCATCACGGTTCATCCGCGTCCCGATGCGCGTCACATCCGTTACGACGATGTGCGCCGACTCAAGCAGGAGATTAAGACCGAACTGAATGTGGAGGGTAATCCGATCGAGAGTTTCATCGACCTGGTGCTGGAGGTTGTTCCGGCGCAGGTGACGCTCGTTCCCGATGCGCCCGATGCCCTCACCTCGAATGCCGGTTGGGATACGATTCGCAACCGCGCGTTTCTGACCGACGTGACGGCCCGTTTTCACGAGAAGGGAATTCGTGTGTCGATCTTCGTCGATCCCGATCCCGAGATGGTGGCCGGTGCTAAGGCCTGCGGGGCAGACCGCGTGGAGCTTTATACGGAGAGCTACGCCCGCCTCTATAAGGAGGGACGCGAGGAGGCTGTTGCCCCCTTTGTGGCGGCTGCCGAGGAGGCGCGGAAGCAGGGGCTTGGGCTTAATGCGGGGCACGATCTTTCGCTGGAGAATCTGGCCTACTACCACGAGCGTATTCCCTGGACGGACGAGGTGTCGATCGGCCACGCGCTGATTACCGATGCCCTCTACCTGGGACTGGAAAATACGGTGCAACTCTA
>CAYOEE010000062.1:0-8230 GCA_964402935.1 uncultured Alistipes sp.
AGAGAGTAAAGATATTAAGGGGAGGGGCGTCATCTTGAGCGAAGCGAAAGATCTCTATCGTAGCAGACTGACCGAGTAGAGATCCTTCGGGCAAGCCCTCAGAATGACGCTTCTTTTCAGTAGCCTCAGTAGCCTCAGTAGCCTCAGTGGCCTCAGTAGCCCCAACTCTTTTGCTTATAGGCCTTTTTCGCCTTTCCGCCTTTCCTGCCTTTCTCGCCCTTTCTAATTTTAAATTCTAAATTTTGAATGCTACATTTTCTTTGCCTCGTGGCAGATTTTGCGACCCACGGGACACTCCTCGCACCCCTTTTTCAGGCAGTGGACGGTCGTGAGTTGGATCAGAGCCTGCGTTTCGAAACTGTCGCGCGGATCAAGCCCTCGGTTACGCCAGGCGCGGATGTAACGGTTGTCTTCGGGTGGGAGCTTTTCGAGCAGCGAGAGTGCAGCATCGCGCAGATACTCCTTGCCCGTGTAGGAACCATAGGCAAATTGGAGCATCGCTACCAGGTTGATAGCCAAGATGTGGGCCTTGAAAGCGCCCAGGCGTTTCGGGCGGGAGTTCTCCTGTTGCACGGCCGGTACATAGTGGTCGCGCCAATAACGATCGGCCTCGATGCAGAAGAGGTATTCGACCTCCTCGGCGGTGTGGCAAAAGAGCATTCTGTTGAATACGAAATCGTCTTGGCGGAAAAATTCGGCCGCCTGAGCCAGACGCAGGGTGGGGTGGTTGGCGGGACGAATCTCGCGTAAGTTCCAACTCGATACGGCCATCGGCTCGATGTGGTATTTCTGTTTCAGGTGGAAAAATTCGCCCTCCAGCATCCGCGTATATTCGTCGCGCGGGTAGAGGTCGAGCAGTCCCGACGCGCCCATCAGCATCGCCTCGATGCCGTGTGGCGTAAGACGTTCGCGCAACACGATGCGGTAGGGTACGCGACGTGCCAACGTGAGGTAGGCCTCCTGATTCAGGCTGTCGCCCAACGTGCGGAAATAGAGCAGGTAGAACGTCTGATTCCAATTTTCGCCACTCTCCTCGTAAAGTTCCTCGACCAGCTTCATTTTGCGCTCCAGTCGTTCGTAGAGGAGCGTCGTGTAGAGTTGCGTGCGGAAGAGCGGATCGAGCGCAGCGAGATACTGCCCGCAACGGGGTGAGCCGTTTTCGGCATCGCGCTCCAGGCGCGCAAAAAGTTCTCGGTGGCGCTCGTCGGACATCGTTTGACGGCTTAGAAAAGGTTGAGTTCGAGCAGGGCCTCCTCTGTCATCATGCTCTTGTCCCAGACGGGGTCGAACGTCAGAATTACGTTCACCTCCTCGACGTGCTTCACTTTGCCCACCTGTATATTGACATCCTCGACCAGCATATCGGCCATCGGGCAGTTCGGTGCCGTGAGCGTCATGCGGATCGTAGCCACGCCGTCGGGGGTGAAGTCGATCTCGTAGATCAACCCCAGGTCGTAGATATTGACCGGAATCTCAGGGTCGTAGATATTTTTCAGTGTCAGGACGATATCCTTCTCGACCTGTAAAATCTCTTCGGGGGTCATCATGGTTTAACGGTTTTTGTTGGCGTAGGCCAGGGCATAAAGTTTCATCTGCTTGATCATGGCCAGCAGTCCGTTTGAGCGCGTGGGCGAGAGGTTGGCTTCGAGGCCGATCTCCTTGATGAAGTAGAGATCCATCCCCAGCACCTCCTCGGCCGTGCGATTGTTCATGACGCGGATCAACAGCGCGATGATTCCCTTGGTGATGATGGCGTCGCTGTCGGCCGAGAAGCGGATTTTGCCCTCCTCCTCGCGGGCGTCGATCCACACGCGCGATTGGCAACCGTTGATCAGGTACTGCTCGGTGCGGTGTGCGGGGTCGATTGCGGGAAGCTGGTCGCTCAGCGAAATCAGGTAGTCGTATTTGTCGAGCCAGTCATCGAATACCGAGAACTCCTCGATGATCTCCTCTTGAATTGCATCCATACTTTTGACGGGTTATTGAATCAGCTCCTCGAGCGGCGTGCCCTCGGAGGCTTCAGGTTCGGGTATATTCAATAAATAGGCCACCGTGGGGGCTACGGAGGTCATATCGACCTCGCGGCGAATCTCGCGGCCACGGATACCGCACCCGTAGAAGATTAGCGGCACCTGCGTGTCGTAGCCGTACATCGAGCCGGAAGAGGAGCGGATCAGGTCGCGCTCTTCGATCTGTCCGGCTTGCAGGTTGAGTATCACATCGCCCGAACGGCGGGGGTAGAAGCTGTTCTGTATGCGGCGTGCGTAGCCGCTGCCGAAGTAGCTGGTGCGCAGGGCCGAGGCGGCCAGGGCGTGCGATACGCCGCTGAATTGTTGCGCGAAGATGGCTACCTCGTTTTGCACCTCATCGAGTCGCAGGTTGCGCTCGTAGATCAGGTTGTGGTTCAGGTAGATCGACTGATCGCGGTAGCCCAGCACCCAGTTGCCCGTGCCGTAGCGCACGTTGAGAAAACCATTGACAATGACGCGGAACTGCTGCACGTTGAAGCGATCCAGGGGCTGATCTTCCTTCAGGTCATACGATGAGCTTGTGCCGTGATCCGAGCTGAGAATTACGAGGCACTCCTGCTCCTCGACCTGCGCAAAGAGGAAGGTGAGAAAGTCCTCCAACTCCTTGTCCAGGCGGTAATACATATCCTCCACCTCGATCGACTCCGGGCCGTAGATCTGGTTGATGTGGCGCGAGGAGTCGAAGTAGATGTTCAGCAGATCGCCGTGCTCATCCTTGCCCAGGCCGTATTGAGCAATCACCTGCTTGGCCATGCCGATCACGACGCTGTTGCCGGCCGGCGTGTAGGCGAGGCGCTCGCCGTAATTTTGGGGGTTGGCACGGCGCGGCTCGATGTTGGCTTGGCGCTTGCCACCCACCACCAGACGAATGTCCGAGTGGCGTGTGTTGTGATACTGCTCCTTGGAGAGAATCTGTCGCCAATCGGGCAGCAGGTACGAAAGGTTGTATCCCTCGCGGTTGCTGCGGGCAATCCATTCGGGCATCGAATTCGTGTAGTAGAGCGAGGTGGTCCACTCGGCCTCTGTGGGTTCGATCCAGAAGATCTCTCCCTCGCGGCCACCCATGACGATGGCCGACGAGGACTCCAGGGCCAGCGATACGGATTTGCTCTTGGGGCTGTGGTGACGCAGGCTTTCGGCCAGGGTCGGAGCTACGAGGTGGTAGCCTCCCTCGCCGCGTCGGCCTGCGGTCAGGCGGACAATCGAGTTATCGGTATAGTCGAACCAGTAGTCGCCAATCACACCGTGCATCGAGGGCATGGCTCCCGTCGTAAGGGTGGCCAACGATACGGGGGTTGTGGTCTGCTGGTAGTCGTAGCGACCCTCCGTGAAGTAGGCTCCGCCCTGCATCAGGCGCTTGAAGCCCCCCTCGGTGAAGTTGTCGGCATAGCGCTCCAGGTCGCCGGCCCGCATCGAGCCTACGACAATCTGCACCACCAGACGGGGTGCTTTGGCCGAGGCTTGGAGGCCGATCATCAGCAGAAGCAGTATGGTGAGAATACGTTTCATCGTGTGTAGCTTAATTTCAACCTGCAAAGATAACGTTTTTCGCGTTATAGTAGTGCTTCAAGTGTGCGGATTTGCTCCGAAAAGTCGATTTTTACCTCCTGCTCCAGAGCGTGGAGTTCGGCGAGGGTGCTCTTTACCCCTTTGAGGTAGCTTGCCGAACGGGGATTCATCGGGCGGTGACGGCAGAAACTGAGGGCGCGGTCGATGCGATCGAGGTATTGACGATCCGGGGCCGTAAAGGCGACCTCGGTGAAGCGCTCCAGAATATACTCCACGGCTTGTGACGAGGGGTGAACAAGGTCGTCAGCGTAGAACCGATAGTCGCGCAGGTCGTCCATCATCAGCTCATAGGCCGGAAAATAGCTCACGTTGGGGAGCTGATCGACCAGCTCTCCGATGGCCAGGCGCAGGGTTGCCTTGCTGATCGAGTTCTCCTCCGCGCCATCCCCCAGGTGGCGAATCGGGCTGAGGGTCAGGATCACCTCCTTGTCGCGCAACGCACCTTGCAGAAGCCCTTTCCAGTGCGTTACGATCTCCTCCACCGTGAGGCGTTCGCGTCGAAAGCGCGTGGCGGGTTCGCGGTGACAGTTGGCTACAACCTGCTCGGTCGAGAGCAGGCGATAGACCCATGCCGTGCCGAAGGTGAGGATGATTCGGTCGGCCTTGGCGAGTGCCTCGTGCAGGCTGTCGTTGGTCGCATTGAGCTGTCCGAGCAGCTCCTCGGCGGAGGGGGCGGTAAAGCGGGTTGAGGCTTCGAACGAGAAGTGCTCCTTCTCCGGATTGGTCTCGAGATCATCCGCCGTAAAGGGGATGCGATCGAGCGCCCGCTCTATGGCCGAGGCGATCGAGAGAGGATTGAAAAGCGGACCTAACGGGTTGCTGATCACCCGAATATGTCGCTCAGAGAGCATACGACCAAGCTCCGTAGCGAAGCACGAACCAAGCGCCACGATGCTGTCGGTGAGGGCGATCGGGTGTCGAAAGGGGGCTATTTTTACTTCTGTGCGAAATTTCATAGGGCAAATTTAAGCATTTTTCAACACTTTCTTTGTACCTTTGTTGTATGAAACTGAAGGCAAACTGCAAAATCAACATCGGATTGGATGTCCTCCGTCGGCGCGAGGATGGTTTTCACGAGCTGGAGACCGTGATGGTGCCCGTCGGCGGGCTTTATGACGAGCTGGAGGTGGAGCGCATCGTGGGCGACGGGGCTTTCTTCGAGAATCGCGGTCTTGCGGTCGATTGTCCGGCCGAAAGCAACATCTGCCTCAAGGCTTACCGGTTGATGCACGAACGCTACGGCGTGGCGGGGGTGCGTATAGCTCTCGATAAGCGCGTGCCGTTTGGCGCAGGCTTGGGGGGCGGCTCGGCCGATGGTACGATGACGCTTTTGGCACTCAACGAACTTTTTGAACTTCACCTCGACGAGCAGACGTTGATTGATTTGGCTGCCGAGCTGGGTAGCGATACCGCTTTCTTTGTTCGCAACACGCCCCAACTCTGCACGGGACGTGGCGAGAAGATGACTCCGATCGAGCTTCCGATCGAGGGGCTGTGGATTGCCTTGATCAAGCCCGACGAGGGGGTCTCGACGCGCGAGGCGTATGCCGGCGTAAAGCCCCATGTGCCTGAAATTCCGCTCTGTGAGCGATTGATGCGCCCCATCGAAGAGTGGCAGACAACGGTTAAAAACGACTTCGAGCCCCATATCTTTGCGGCCCATCCCGCGATTCGTCAGGCCAAGGAGGAACTGCTCCGTGCAGGGGCACTCTACGCCTCGATGTCGGGCAGCGGCTCGACCGTCTTCGGCCTCTTTGACGACGAAAAAAAGGCGCGCCAAATCGACACGCCCTTTATCTATCAGTTTTAATAGTATTTGAGGTAATGGGGGGCTTATTGCTCTACACCGTATTTGCGCCGCTCATCCTCGGTAAAGGGGCGAGTAGCAAATCGTGTGCGCGTGTGGGCAACCAGTTGCGAGAGCGGGGGTAGGTCGAATATCCGGCATCCGCTGTTCCCCACAACAGCTATATAGCGGCCACTCGTGCTGATAAAAATCTTCTCCGTGAAGCTGCTGTTTGCCTCGCCGTATTCCTGAATGTCATTCGTGTCGAGATCCCAGATGCGCAGCATGGCTTCGTTATAGGTCACGACGGCCAATTTGTGGCTGTTGGGGATAAAGGCCACAAAGGCCTTGTCACCGAATGACAGCTTGCCGCCCGATTGCTCGGTGGCGAGATTGTACCACGCCACCTCGCCCTTTTCGCATCCTATGGCAAGGAGCTCACCATCCGAGCTGAATGCCATCGAGGCGATGTCGGAGTCGGCTCGGAAATGAAGCAGCCCTTTTCGATTTTCGAGGTCGATGTACAAATCTTCGAAGACGGCGTAGGCTGCCTGATTGCGGTCGGCATCGCATACGATTTCGGGAGGCCGGTTGTCGAGGCCGCAAGTCCCATAGGTGAGGTGATGACTGCCTATCTGTCGGCCGCTCTCCAAATCAAACCACGAAACCCACCCCTTGTGTGTTACGGCCACCTTCGTCATGTCGTGGTTGAAGGCAATATCTTTCAGATTGTCCAACTCCGTCGGAATCGATCGATAGCTTAAATCGGTCAAATCAACGACAACGAGTGATTCTTCGTGGGTAGCAGCGACCAGGTGGCGATCGTCGGCGAGGAGCGCCATGCGGGCCCAAATGTTGAGGCGTATCGGCAGATCGTGTCGCGTTGTCTGGTCTGTTTGGAGGTCGTGGATGAGTAACTTCTCGCCCCCTCTGATGCAGAAGAGCCGCCTGCCGTCGTGGCTGAAAAGTAGCTGGCAGGAGTGGCTGTCTTTCGGTTCGGAGTGGATGGTTCGCGATGTACGGGTTTGCAAATCGCGTAGCTTTAACTCGTTGTGCCCATCATCGAAACGGAGCACATAGGCAAAGTAGCGCTCGTCGGGGCTGAAACTTTGGGCATGGAACGCCTCGTCGCTAAGACCGAATATCGTGTGTTCTGGTCGGTAGTTCCAAAGGCGCAACGACCTGTCGCCACAATTTAGAACCATGCGCCGGTCGTTGATAAAGAGTAGCGGATTGTCGACAAGCCATAGTTCGAGATGGATCGCGACGGGACGATAAGATCGCTTGCTTTTGAGGTTCCACATACGTAGCGTGTTGTCGTGCGAGAGCGAAAGGAGGTATTTGCCATCGGGGGTAAAGCCACCGACCGACACGTTGTCCGAATGTCCCTCCAAAAGTATGGTTTCGGGGTTGTCGAAGATGCCTTTTTCGGCATTGAAATCCTCGATATGAATCATGGAATCGGCATCGGAGGTCCACGCTATTTTCCGGCCATCGGGCGAGAAGGCAAGCGAATAGATATAGCTGCCCTCGACGGGGAGTATATCGACCAGCTCAAAGCTCTCGGCATGGCGAATCGTGATGCCTCGGTCGTTATCCATATTGCTGACGTAGGCGATAAATCGCCCATCGGGCGTAAAGGTCATGTGGCGATCAAAATACCATAACACGCGCCGTTCGCCCACCTCGCATTGCCGGTCGGCATCCCAAGTGGCTACCTCGCCTTGTTGGGTAACACAATACATTGTATGTGTACCCGGGCGGAATAGGATTCGATTGACATCAAATCCCAACGAGTCCACAATCTCTCTCGGTCTGCCACCTGTGGGATCTACCACTCTCACGCTACCGTGGCCCACGCCGTATAGTGTTCCGTCCTCGCCGTAGAGTATGCTGTCGGTAAAGGGATAATCAATCACCTCGCGCAGGGCACCGGTGTCGGTGTCCCAAAGGTGGATGTTGAAATTGGAGAGGGTGGCCAAGGTGCCTCCGTCGGGGCTGAGAGCCATATGCTTAATCCAGTCTTTGTGGTGTAGCAGCGCGTAGCAGGAGTTGCACCGCTCGGCCTCGATGGCTTGGCGCAGTGCCACCTCCGCTTCGGCTACCAATGGGCGTTCCGGCTCTTCCAAATTGGCGGGTAATGCCTCGGTGGCCAACTTTTGCGCCAAGAGGGTATCTCCCTCGTTGATGAGTTGCGTAGTCATCGACGACCATGCTCGGCTCTGGAAAGCCAACAGCCGATCGTTTTGCGCCTTTAGGCGCAGGCGCTCCTCCTCTTTCTCGCGTTCGTAGCGCGACCAAAGGTCGTCAAAACGCACACCGAGTAGTTCTGCTACCACCTTGACGGAGGCCATCTCGCGACCATATTTTGCATTGATAGCCAGGCGCTCCAGGGTAGTTCCGCGCAATGCTTTCAGCGCGGGTGTGAAGCACTCGACCTCATTGTCATCGTTATAGGGTGCGCCGTCGATAATGACGGGAATGATTTGGTCGGTACGTTGCAGTTCTATAAAGGTCTGCACCTCCTTATTGACCCAGGGCGATGCGGCTGAACGGGGCGAACAGAGTACAATCAGGTGTTTCGAGTCGAGCAATGCCTGATGAATCTTCTCCGAAAGGTTGCCACCGGCTAACTCGGCCTCATCGAGAAACAGCGGTCGCAACTCCTGCGGAAGATCGGGGTTGTTTGCGGTCAATTGTGTTGGGAGGTGGTAGTGCTCCAATTGATGGTGTAACCAACGTGCCCACTCCTCGTCGTGGCGCTGATAGCTGATAAAGGCGAAATATTTGTAGTTCATGGCCGATAGTTAATAGATGTAACTATTACAAAGGTAAGAAAATTTTT
>CAYOEE010000063.1:0-8138 GCA_964402935.1 uncultured Alistipes sp.
ACAAGACCCGTGGTGCAGAGCGTCTCACAAGCCACCTTCGAGGCGGCATCGTGGCGTAAATATTCGTCAAGAATTGCATCGGAAATCTGGTCCGACACCTTATCGGGATGTCCTTCCGAAACGGACTCCGAGGTAAACAAAAAACCCATATATACGTTTTTAATAATGAACAGTATAAATGGGAAAGAGGGCTGAATGATAAAAAGTGCTGTTTTAGCGATTTTTTATTGTGGTTGCAATCAGTCCAAATCTTTCCACATCGAGGGGCAAAATTACGGCATTTTCCGGTTTTTGCAAAATTTAACTGCAATTTCTTTGCTTTATGCCTCGAACGCCCTCGATGTGGGATTCCAGACCTCCCCCTAATCCCCCTCCCCAGGAGGGGGACTTGCAAAAAAAATTACGGTATTTTCCGGTATTTGCAAAATTTAATCGACATTTCTTCATCGAAAGGTAACGAGCACTCCCATATGAAAGTCTTTCGGGACCGGGGCTACTGAGGCTCAGCAGGCTCAGTGGCTGCAGTAGGCTCAGTTCCCATATTTTTTGCTCTATTTGTACTATATTACCGATTTTTTCGTATCTTTGTCCCACAAACCAAACATCAAAGCTATGAAAAACTATGTTAAGATGGGTCTGGTAGCTCTCTTTGCACTCGTTGCCACGACCACCTTTGCCCAGTCGGCAGCCGACCAAATCGTAGGTGTTTACTCCGTCGAGGAGGAGGGTCGCCAGTCGAAGGTTCGCTTCACGAAGTGCGACGACGGTTCGTACCAGGGTCAGATCATCTGGCTCTCGGAGCCGAACAACGCCGACGGTACGCGCAAGATGGACGTGAAGAATCCCGACCCCGCGAAGCGCAACACCCCTTCGGATCAGGTAGTGATCGTCTATGGCATCCGCTACGACGCCAAGAAAAACGTCTGGAACGGCGGTAAGGTCTATAAGCCCATCAACGGCAAGACCTACAAGGTGGAGTGCTCGTTCGATGACGAGAAGACGCTCCGCGTGAAGGGTTCGCTCGGCCCTATCTCGCTCTCGCGCTACTGGAAGAAGATTGAGTAACAAATCTTTCGAAAAAGAACGGACAGTCACTTTGCGGGCTGTCCGTTTTTCGTTACCTTTGTCGCCATGAAGGGACTCATGGATTTCATACGCAGATGGACCTTGCCGATGGCGATGCTGATCGGTGTGGCCTCCTACTTTATCTTTACGGCCCTGCCGTGGCCCGATGGAACGTACCGTCTGGCCGAGGAGGTGCTCGCCGTGGTACAACCCACCCTGCTGTTTTTGATGCTCTTTCTCTCGTTCTGCAAGATTCGCTTAAGCGACCTACGCTTCAAGCCGTGGTTCGGGTGGCTCATGCTGATTCAGGTTGCGCTTTTTGCCCTCTTTGCCACAATCTTGCTTCTGATGGGCGATCACCCGTCACGCATCCTCGTCGAGAGTGCCATGCTCTGTTTCCTCTGCCCGACGGCTGCTGCCGCGGTGGTCTTTACCGTAAAGCTGGGAGGCAATGCCGCCTCGGTAACGACCTACACACTCTTGATCAACTTCGTGGTGGCGATTCTTGCGCCCCTCGTCCTGCCACTCGTGCATCCTGAGGAGGGTGTTTCGTTTCTGCCCGCCTTTTTGACCATCAGCAACCGCATCTTCCCCGTGCTGATTCTCCCGCTCTTTGCGGCTGTTGCGCTGGAGCGACTTTGGCCGAAGGCACATCAACTGTGCGCCTCGTCGAAAGATGCCGCCTTCTACCTTTGGGTCTGCACCCTGACGCTGGCCATTGTCGTGACAACCAAGAGTTTAGTGCACGACCCCTCACCCGTGATCTATCAGGTGGGCATCGCCCTCATTGCCCTCGCAGGATGCGTATTTCAGTTCTGGCTGGGACGCAGAATCGGCGACCGCTACGGCGAAAAGGTCGTAGGCGGTCAAGCCCTGGGCCAGAAGAACAACGTCTTTATCATCTGGCTCGGCTACACCTTCCTCTCGCCCATCACGGCCCTTTCGGGCGGGTTCTTTGCCATCTGGCAGAATGTCGTGAACAGTTACCTATTATACAAGAAGGAGAAAAAAGTTGAAAGTTGAAAGTTGAAAGTTTTTTTGTGCTTTCAACCGCTCAACAAAAAAGTGGGAGATAGCCTAAACCGTTGGTTATCTCCCTTTTTGTTGAGCTAACTTTCAACTTTAAACTTTGAACTTTCAACTCGAATTACTTACCCAGCATCTTCTTCACCTCGGCAGCGACCGTCACGCCGTTGTAGCCGAACTTCTCGTCCAGCACCTTGTAGGGAGCCGAATAGCCGAAGTGGTCGAGGCCGTGAATATAGCCGTTCTCGCCCACCAGACCCAGCAGATTTACGGGCAGACCCGACGTCATACCGTAGCGCGGCAACCCTGCGGGCAGGACGGTCTCTTGATACGAACGGGGCTGATCGCGGAACAGACCCTCACTCGGCACATTCACCACGCGCACGGCGATACCCTCCTCGGCTAACTTCTCGGCACCCTCCACGAGGGTCGAGACCTCCGAACCGGTAGCCACCAGCACTGCGGCGGGCTTCGCGGCATCCACTACCACATAACCACCCTTAGCCACCTGCAAGGCCTCCTCGCGGCGCTGCTTGCCGAGCGTCGGCAGGGTCTTGATATTCTGACGCGAAAGAATCAGCGCTACGGGGCGCTCCTCCTCCAAGGCGAGTTTCCAGCTCGTCACCGTCTCCTCGCCATCACCCGGGCGCAGAACAACCATCGAACGCTCACCGTGGTGGTTCTTCAGGTGCTCCATCAGGCGAATCTGAGCCTCGTGCTCAATGGGCTGGTGCGTAGGACCATCCTCACCCACGCGGAACGAGTCGTGCGTCCAGATATAGATCACATGGAGGCGCATCAGAGCCGAAAGGCGCACGGCAGGCTTCATGTAATCCGAGAATACGAAGAACGTACCGCAGGCGGGAATCACACCACCATGCAGGGCCATACCGTTCATCACGCAGGCCATCGTAAGCTCCGAAACACCTGCCTGGAAGAACTTACCCGTGAAGTCGCCCTTCGTGAAGGCTGTCGTCTTCTTCAGGTAGCCGTCCGTCTTGTCCGAGTTCGAGAGGTCGGCCGAAGCCACCACCAGGTTCTCCACCTTGTCGGCCAGCACGCTGAGCACCGTAGCCGAAGCGGCACGCGTAGCCACGTCGGCCTTCATATCAATAGACTTGTAGTCGATCTCCGGCAGCTCGTTCTTGAGGAACTTGTCGAG
Source organism: uncultured Alistipes sp. (assembly GCA_964402935.1). Taxonomy (GTDB): domain Bacteria; phylum Bacteroidota; class Bacteroidia; order Bacteroidales; family Rikenellaceae; genus Alistipes. The sequence goes on from CAYOEE010000063.1 coordinate 3,254, forward strand.
CTTCGTAGCCAGCGACTTGTTCTCCTGACGCCAAGCCTTCTCCGTAGCGGCCATCTCGTCGCTCCAACGCTGCAAAGCCTCCTTGCGGGCAGCAAAAGCGGCCTCCGACTCGGCAAATACCTGGAACGGGTTCTCAGGATCGGCACCCAGGTTCTTCATCGTAGCGGCAAAATCGGCACCGGCAGCCGAGAGGGGCTGACCGTGGGTCGAAATCTTATCCTCGAACGACGAACCGTCGGCAGCCAGGGCACCCTTGCCCATGATAGTCTTACCGATGATGATCGTCGGACGCTCCGTTTCGGCATTGGCAGCCACGAGGGCGGCACGAATCTCCTCGATGTTGTGGCCGTCGATCGAGATCACGTTCCAATTCCAAGCCTTGTACTTCATCTCCACGTTCTCCGTATCGACCTCATCGACCTTGGTCGAGAGCTGTACGTTGTTCGAGTCGTAGTACATGATGAAGTTCGAGAGGCCGAGGTGGCCGGCAATGCGACCCACACCCTGCGAAATCTCCTCCTCGACAGCACCGTCCGAGATATAGGCATAGGTCTTATGTGCCATCCACTCGCCAAAGCGAGCCACCATGAAGCGTTCGGCAATCGCCGCTCCTAAGGCAATGGCATGACCCTGCCCCAGCGGACCCGACGAGTTCTCCACACCACGCATCACATCCACCTCGGGGTGACCGGGCGTTACGCTACCCCACTGACGGAGGTTCTCCAGATCCTCCATCGTGTAGTTGCCGGCCAAAGCCAACGTCGAGTAGAGCATCGGCGACATATGACCCGGGTCGAGGAAGAAACGATCACGGTAGGGATGGTCCATCTTCTTGGGGTCATAATTCAGAAATTCGGTGAAGAGGACGGCCATGAAATCGGCACCGCCCATCGAACCGCCGGGGTGACCCGACTTGGCCTTTTCGACCATGGCAGCCGACAAGACACGGATGTTGTCGGCAACGCGCTTCAATTCGGAATTAGTAGTCATTTGTTACGGGTATTTAGTTTCGTTAGTTTATCCTACCTGTTTGAGTTGTGCCACATTGGCTCGTTCGAACCGCTCGCGGGCGTAGTCCAAAGTCACCGTGAAGCGTTTCTCGTTGCTCGACGGCAATTCGAACATCGCATCGGTCATAATCGCCTCGGCAATCGACCGGAGGCCTCGTGCGCCGAGCTTAAACTCCACGGCCTTATCCACGATATACTCCAGCACCGCAGGCTCGAACTTCAGCTCCACGTCGTCCATCGCAAAGAGGCGCTCGTATTGGCGCACAATGGCGTTCTTCGGCTCGGTAAGAATCCGCAGAAGCGCCTCACGACCCAGCGGCTGCATAAAGGTCAGAACCGGCAGACGACCCACCAGCTCGGGAATCAGACCGAACGTGCGCAGATCCTGCGGAAGGATGTACTTCATCAGGTTGTTGCGATCGACCTGCTCGGTCTTCACGCGCCCATAACCCAGGGCGTGGGTATTGAGGCGCTGGGCAATCTTCTTCTCGATCCCGTCAAACGCGCCACCGCAGATGAAGAGGATGTTGCGCGTATTGACCTGGATGAATTTCTGGTCGGGGTGCTTGCGACCTCCCTGGGGCGGAACATTGACCGTCGTACCCTCCAGGATCTTCAGCAGGGCCTGCTGCACACCCTCACCCGACACGTCGCGCGTAATCGAGGGGTTATCTCCCTTGCGGGCGATCTTGTCAATCTCGTCGATAAAGACGATGCCGCGCTCGGCTTCGGCCACATTGTAGTCGGCCACCTGCAACAGGCGCGAGAGGATACTCTCGACATCCTCACCCACATAGCCCGCCTCGGTCAGCACCGTAGCATCGACAATCGTGAAGGGCACTTTCAGCAGCTTGGCAATCGTGCGGGCGATGAGCGTCTTACCCGTACCCGTGGGGCCTACGAGCACGATGTTCGACTTGTCGATCTCGACCTCATCGTCGCTTTGAGGAGCCAGCAGGCGCTTGTAGTGGTTATAGACGGCCACCGACATGGCTCGCTTGGCCGCATCCTGACCGATCACCCACTGATCCAAAAAGGATTTGATCTGCTGCGGCTTCATCAGCTCCTCACGTTTCAGGGGCGAGGACTTCGGGCCACGCTCCACCACCTCGTTATCGAGGAGAATCCGATGGCCGTTCTCGATGCACTTGTTGCAGATGTTCGCCCCATCCATGCCCTGGAAGAGGATCTCGACATCCGCACGCTTTGCCCCGCAGAACGAACAGCAGTCGCCCGTATGGTTTCCGCCTCCGCGGCGGTTGTTGTTTTTTTGCGTCATAGTCTATTTTGAAAGGGCGGAAAAGGCGGAAAAGGCGAGAAGGGAGGCTGAGCCCACTGGGGCCACTGAGCCCACTGAAAAACTTTTCTCTCTAACTCTTTCTCCCTAATCTCTCTTTCCTCTTTGCTCTTTACTCTTTGCTCTTTACTTTCTCTTTGTCAATACCTCGTCAATGAGTCCATACTCCTTGGCTTCGGCAGCCGAGAGCCAATAATCACGGTCGGCATCGCGCTCGATCTTCTTGAGCGAGACACCCGAGTGTGCGGACAGGATCTCATACAGTTCGCGCTTTGTCTTCTGAATCTCGCGGGCCGTGATCTCGATATCCGAGGCCTGACCCTGCGCACCGCCCAGCGGTTGGTGAATCATCACGCGCGAGTGGGGCAAAGCGGAGCGCTTACCCGCCGCACCGGCCGTCAGCAACACTGCACCCATCGAGGCGGCCAAACCGGCACACAGCGTAGCCACATCGCACGAAACGAGCTGCATCGTATCGTAGATACCCAGGCCGGCCGTCACCGAGCCTCCGGGCGAGTTGATGTAGAGCTGAATATCGCGGTCGGGGTCCACCGACTCCAAAAAGAGGAGCTGCGCCTGGATAATGTTGGCCGCATCGTCGTAGATCGGCGCACCGAGGAAGATGATGCGTTCCATCATCAAGCGCGAGAAGACATCCATCTGCGCCACGTTCAGCTGTCGCTCCTCGATGATCGTGGGCGACACATATCCCTGAGCTATCGACTGAAAATCATGCAATTTCAGCGAACTGATCCCGCAATGGAGGCGGGCATATTTTTCAAATTCCGAAGCCATCTCTGTTATGTTCAAAAAAAAGGACTTTGCAAACATCGCGCCTGCAAAGTCCAAAGATACGTTATTTTTCGGAAATTTCCTACAACGTCTTCGCCATTTTTGCAAAGTCGTCGGCCGAAATTGCCTTCTCGGTCACCTTGATCTTGGCCTTGACAGCCTCGACAACCTTCACCTCGAGCAGCTTCTCGTAGATCTTCTGAGCCTGCTCCTTGTTCTCCAGGATCTGCTTGGCGTAGCCCTCGAGCATATCCTCGGGAGCCGACGGCATACCGTACTGGGCAAACTGAGCGGCAGCCAAAGCCTTGGCCTCCTGCGTAGCGTCCTCCTGCGTTACGGTGAGCTTCTCCTGCTCGATGATGTGCTTCTGGATGAAATTCCAGGTGAACATCTGCAAGAACTGATCGAAGTCCTTCTCGATATCCTCCATCGTGAACTTGCCCTCGTTGATCGTGTAGAGCCAACGCTTGAGGAAGGCCTCCGGCATCTTCAGACCGGCCTTCTCGATCAGGTAGTTGCGCACCTGGAGCGTGAACATAAAGTCGCTCTCGCGGTTCAGCTCGCGCGAAATCTCCTCGTCGAGCATCTTATCCAGCTCCTTCTCGTTGGTTACGTTACCGGCGGGGAAAGCCATCTTGAAGAACTCCTCATTGAGCTCCGGCTCCGAGAACTTGCGGATCTTCGTGATCTCCATCTCGAACTCGGGCTTGATCTCGGCCAGCTCCTCCTGCTTTACTTGGAGGATGGCGGCACGCTGAGCCTCCGTCTTATAGAGCTCGTTCACATTGACCTGCATCTTGTCACCGACCTTCTTACCCAGGAAGGGCTTGCGCTCCTCCTCGGTCATCGAGATCAGACCAACGTATGCGTCCTGAATCTGCATATCGCCGTTGTCCAGAACAACCGTCAAAGCCTCGTCCGACTTCACCTCCTCGACATCCACCAGGCGGCCGAAACGGCGCAGGTAGTTCTCGCGGTAGTCGGCGTGCATCTTCTTGTCGATCTTGATCTTGTTGTAGGTCAGCTTGTCCTTCTCCGAAAGCTCCAGGTTGAGCGCGGGAGCCTCACCAATCTCGAACTTGAACTCGAACTCGGTGCTGTTGTCGAAGTCGAAGTCGCCCTGCTCCTCCGAGGGGATTACATCACCCAGGTAGTCGATCTTCTCCTTCTGCAGGTACTCGAATACGGCGTTCGAAGCCGTGCGGTACGACTGCTCGGCAACAACCCCCTTGCCGTACATCTTCTTGACGATGCCCATGGGCACCATGCCCGGACGGAAGCCCGGAATGTTGGCCTTGCGACGGTACTCGCGCAGCGCCTTCTCTACCTCGGCAGCATAATCTGCCTCGACAACTTTCACGCTCAGGATCGAAACACCACCCTCGCGTTGATCGCGTACAATGTTCATAGTAAATAAGTTATATTCGTTTTGCTAATTTTTATGCACATTCGGCGCGCAAAGATACAAATATAAATTAAGAATTCAAAATTTAGAATTTAGAAGCTGTTTAAATTTGTTTGCGAAATGATTTTACAGCTTTTTTGTGGCTATTTTTTCGCGTAATTCGAGGCGCATAGGGGTTCCTATGCGCCTCGAATTACGCGAAAAAGGAGTCGTAAAGAGCGTAAAAGAATGAAGCAAATAAATTTTAAACAGCTTCTTAGAATTGGGTAGGAAGGTTGCTCAAGGTCATCGGGCTTTTGGTCTGAGGCTACCGGGGCAGCCAGGGACACTGAATAATTTTGCATTTTGAATTCTAAATTTTGAATTAGATTTCCTATCTTT
>CAYOEE010000064.1:0-8088 GCA_964402935.1 uncultured Alistipes sp.
TCGCCCGCTACGAAACCACGATGGGCAAGATCGAAATCCCGACCCCGATCTCCACGCCGAATGCCGGCCCCAAGATGGGAGAAGCGTAGAGAGAGCAAAGAGGAGAGAGCAAAGAGGAAAGAGGAAAGAGCGAAGAGGAGAGAGGAGAGAGGAGAGAGGAGAGAGGAAAAGTTTCTTAAAGATACTTAAAGGTGCTGAAGGGTATTCTTTAGCCCCCTTTAGTTCCCTTTAACCGCCCTTTCCGCCGTTCCTGCCTTTTGCGCCTTTCTCACCCACAAAAAAAAGAGCCCCGAAAGGCTCTCTCCTGTCATTCTAAATTTTGCATTACTCTCGGCTGATCGTCTCCTTAATTTCACTTAGCTCCACCAACTTATTGACAATGGCATAGATCGTCAGGCCGGCGGCCGAGTGGATTTGGAGCTTGGAGGCGATGTTGCGGCGGTGTGTGATGACCGTGTGGGTCGAGATGCAAAGTTCGTCGGCAATCTCCTTGTTTGTCAGCCCCTTCACGACGCAGACGATGATCTGCCGCTCGCGGGCACTCAGCGCCTCGCCCCCCGGCTCGACCTTCGGAGCAATCTCCACACGCGAGGCCAGCTCCTCGATCGAGGGGATAAACAACTCGTCCTCCACACGATTATGCGCCGTGAGCTCCTGCTCGCAGGTGAAGATATCGAACAAGACATCGTTCAGCTCGTCGGAGCTTTGTGTGGGGTAATATTTCAGGATAATCTGCTTGAGTTCCTTGAGGTGGTCGGCCACCTTGTCGTGCAGCGAGCGGAAAATCTCGATCGAGTAATCGCTCTGCGGACGCCCCGCAAGGAGCGAATCAACATAGGGGAAAACGGTCTGCTCCTCGTAGGCCATGTGGCGCTGCACCTCGGCCACATACTCGTCGTAGTAGCGCATGATGGCAAACGAGACATCGCTCAGCGAGCAGTCGATCGCCTCGATCAGCTTGCGACGAATCGACGGAAGGCGGAAATCCAGGAAGTAGCGGTGCGCATTTTTCAGGTATTGGGTCAGCGTGGCGACCGAAATATCGTTGGCCGCAGAGGCGGGATGCTCGTTGCCCAGCAACAGATTGACCACCGCGAGAAAGGTGGCGGCATCGACCTGATGGTCAGCGCAAACCTCGCCGATCGTCTTCTCGCCAAAACCCAACGAGAGGCCGAAGCGGCTCATGATCTGAAGCACCACATAGTGCTCCGACACCAAGTCGCTCATGCGAACCTCACTCGTATAGTGTGTTACCTTATACATGTCGCTTTTTTCTAAACAAATATAGTGTTCCCCGTCTCCCTCGGCAATCCTCGAAAGTCGGTGTTTAGCGTCGGGCGATATCCTCGTAGGTCTGTTGCAGAAGCGTGCGACCCAGCTCGATCTGCTCCTCCAGCGCCCCTTCGGTGGTGCGGTTCGAGGGGGCATCCCAACCCGACTCACCCCGCTCGTCGATCACTACAAAACCCTCATTATAGGCATAATAGCCAAACTTCGGCAAGGCGGGGTCGAGCAGATCTTTCGAGTAATCGAAGTCGCTGTGATCCACACCCAGCTGTGCCAGGAGTGTAGCGGCAATGTCGATTTGCGAGCCGTATGCCTCCACCACACGCGGCTCTTTCACCGCGCCACCCGTCCAAATCATCGGGATGCGATGAATCTCGGTTTCGCTCCAGGTGCCGCGTCGGAAGTTACCCATGCCGTGGTCGGGAACGAGCACCACGAGCAGATTCTCCCACGCCGGCGAGCCCTTGAGGCGCTCGATCATCTCGCGCAGGCAGTCATCCGTAAAGGCCATCGAGTTGGCGATCTTATCCTCAAACTTCTCGAACGGCACCTCAAAAGGTTCGTGGCTCGAGAGGGTCAGCCACCCCGCCAGGAAGGGTCTCTCCTCCTCCGAGAGGCGGATCACCCGCTCCGTCAGGTCACGGCAGACCACCCGATCGTCGTAGCCCCACTTCGAGGTCGGCGCATCGAACGACATATCCTGCTGCCAAAAAAGCTCCTCCCAGCCCGTGGCATACATATACGATGATTGGTTCGTAAAGTTGATATCGCCACCATAAGTAAAGTGGGTGCGATACCCCTCACGCACGAGCGAACGGGCAATCGAGGGGAGCTCCAAACATTTGGGCGTGAGCTTCATAAGCGAAATGCGCGTCTGCGCCGGAAAACCGCTCAGGATCGAAACCTGCCCGCGGTCGGTACGGAACGAGTTGGCATAAAGGTTCGAGAAGAAGACACCCTCCTCTTTCAATTGGTTGAGCGTCGGAGCAATCGCCACGCCATCCTCCTCGGACTCCATGACGGTCGAGCCGAAGCCCTCCAAAATCACAAAGAGAATGTTGGGACGCGAGGTCGAGAGCAACGTATCCGCAGGCATCGTTCCCGCCCGATTACCGCGCACGGCATCGAAACGCTCGGCCAGCTCCTCAGCTTCGTAGAAGGGGTACTCGGCGGCATAATCTGCCTGCTTGCCGATGGTCGAGAGGAACGAGAAGATGGGGTTCGTGGCGGCATGATTCAGGAAGAGCTTCGAGGAGAAGCAAACCTTCGACACATTGGCCACCGAGGGGCCTACACCTCCGCGAATCGAGAGGAAATCAAGTCCCAGCAGAAGCACCATCGCAGGGGTCCAAAGCAACGCCTTGCGCCACGGCAGACGCTCCCCGTCGAACAAGGCGGCCACCTTCATCCAGACCCAGATCAACAGCGCCCCATAGGCGATGGCCACGGCCGACTGCTTCAAAAAGAGGGGCAGGTCGATGCTCGCCATCGCCCCCTGCGGATCGGAAAGGTAGATCAAAATGGTCGAATCGAGGCGGAAGCCCCAATAGCCGTAAAGTCCCAAATCGACCGAAACAAGCAGTGCCGCCACAACAGCCATCACGACAAAGTAACCCTTCATCAACGCACGACCCACTCGATCCGGAATCCCCGTCCAGAGCGTAACGAGCGTCATGATGAGGGGCACGGCGGTGATATAACCCGCCATGGTCGAGTCGAGCAACAACCCGTGCCAAACGACCTGAAAATACTCCCCCCAGCTATGCTCGGAAGCCTGCTCGGCATACCACAGCAGGAAGAGGGGCTTCTGCAAAGCCATCAACACCAGGGTCGAGAGCCAGGTGGCAAAGAGAAAACGGAACTTCTTGATCACGATCATTTATGCTTACTCACCTTCAAATCAGATCTTCTCGCCAAAGGCCAAATCACCGGCATCGCCCAGACCCGGCACGATGTAGAATTTCGAGGTCAGCTCCTCGTCCACGGCACCCACCCAAAGCGTCGAGTCCTTCGGCAGGTAACTCTTGGCATAATCAACACCCTGCTCCGAAGCGATCACGGCAGCTACATGCAGTTTGTCGGGCGTACCGCAACGCTCGCACATCGCCTCATAGGCCAAGACCAGCGACTGACCCGTGGCCAGCATCGGATCGACCAACAGGAGGGTCTTCCCCTCCAACTCGCCACACGAGATATACTCCACCTTCACCGTAAACGAGCCATCTTTGTGGTTCTTGCGATAGGCCGAAACAAAGGCGTTGCGAGCGTGGTCGAAGTAGTTCAGGAAACCCTGATGGAACGGCAGACCGGCACGCAGAATGGTGGCAATTACCAAATCGTCGTCGATTTGCTGCACGAGAGCCTCACCGAGCGGTGTCTCGACCGTGCGGGGCGAGTAATCAAGGGTCTTCGAAATCTCGTAGGCAGTCACCTCGCCGATACGCTCCAGGTTGCGACGAAAACGCATCGAATCCAGCTGAATCCGACGGTCACGAATCTCCGAAAGGAAGCTGTTCAAGACCGAATTTTGCTCCGAAAGAATGTTGATCTTCATGGTATTATGGAAGTTTTAGGTATTGCTAATAGAGGAAGTTGTTGAACGGATAGCGACCGGCATGAATCTCACGAACCATGCCGTAGAGATCCGTGCGGAACTTCTCGATGTTGATCTTCTCGATCGCCGAGAGGAAGATGCAGGGGGTATTGGCCTTGGCAATCCAGCTCTTCTTCAGATCCTCCAACGAGAGATTCTCGCGCGTCGAGGGGGTCAGGTCATCGGGGTCCTTTTCTATATAGGTATAGGCGTCGATCTTGTTGAAGACCAAATAGACCGGCTTGTCACCCGCCCCAATCTCCTGCAAGGTCTGCTTCACAACGGCAATGTGATCCTCAAACTGCGGGTGCGAAATATCCACCACATGAACCAGCAGGTCGGCCTCGCGCACCTCGTCGAGGGTCGATTTGAACGACTCGATCAGCTCGGTCGGGAGCTTGCGGATAAAGCCGACCGTATCCGAGAGGAGGAAGGGCAGGTTGTCGAAGACCACTTTTCTGACCGTCGTGTCGAGCGTAGCGAAGAGCTTGTTCTCGGCAAATACCTCGCTCTTCGAGATCAGGTTCATGAGCGTCGATTTACCCACGTTCGTATAGCCGACCAGCGCCACGCGCACCATCGAACCACGATTCGAGCGTTGCACGGCCATCTGCTTGTCGATCTTCTTCAAATCCTCCTTCAGCTTCGAGATGCGGTTGCGAATCTGGCGACGGTCGGTCTCGATCTCACGCTCACCCGCACCACCGCGCGTACCCGTACCACCTCTTTGGCGTTCGAGGTGGGTCCACATACCGCTCAGGCGCGGCAGGAGGTACTCGTAGTTGGCCAGCTGCACCTGCGTCTTGGCGTAGGCGGTTTGTGCACGCGAGAGGAAGATGTCGAGAATCAGACGCGTGCGGTCCAAGATGCGGCAGGGCATGGCCTGCTCGATGTTGCGCGTCTGCGAGGGGTTCAACTCGTCGTCGAAGATCACCACGTCGATCTCCTGCTCCTTGCAGTAGTCGGCAATCTCCTGCAGTTTACCGGGGCCTACATAGATGCGTGACGAGGGCTGAGGCAGGCGCTGCGTGAAACGACGCACGGTCTCGATATCGGCCGTCTCGGCCAAAAATTCAAGCTCGTCCAGGAACTCCTCGGCCTGGCGTGGCTCTTGATTGTCGCGGATGACGGCGACTAATACGGCTCTTTCCAATGTGTAGATTCAGATTCAATTTATAAGCCACAAAAAGGGTATCTCCCTCGCGGCAGATACCCCATATATGTGTTAGGCTTGCGCCTGTTTAGTTCTGCACCTTGAAGACTACGGGCAGGGTGTACTTAACACGCACCACCTGGTTACGCTGCTTACCGGGCGACCACTTCGGCGACTTGGCCAGTACGCGGGTTGCCTCCTCCGACAGCGAACGGTCGGGAGTACGCAGTACCTGGATGTTAGTCAGCGAACCGTCCTTCTCGATCACGAACGAGAGAACCACCGTACCCTGAATACCGTTCTCAAGAGCGATCTGCGGGAAACGAACGTTCGACTGTACCCAGTTGCGGAACGTATTGAGGTCACCACCCTGGAACGAGGGCATGGTCTCTACGATGAGGAACGGCTCGTCGTCCACGATCTCCTCCTCAACAACCTCAACCTCCTGGAATACCTCGGCATCCTCGTCGAACTCATCGAAAGTCATCGACGTCTCGATCTTCGTGTCGTTGGTTACCACCTGCAACAGGTCGGCAATCACCTTCACCTCCACCTTCTTCGGCGGCTCGGGCGGCTTCTGATCCTGACGCGTAATCTCGGTGATCTCCTCCTCGACGATCGCGTAGTTCAAATCGACTTGCTCGATACGGTGCTCCTTCGGCGTCCATGCAAAGGCACCAATTACGACGGCCAGGGCTACAGCCAGACCAATCTCCAGCAAAAGACCTCGCTTGTTCTGCAGGTCTGCTTTGGGACTCTTTTTAATCTCCATTCTATTGTAGTTTTTTTAATTGTTTTTCCACACCAACAGCACGCATGACAATGCCACACGAACCCAATGCACCACAAATATAAAGAGAAAAAATCAAAAATGTAACACTCTTGACAAAAAAACTTCAAAAAATAGCTATTTTTGTCACTCGGAAGCCCTATTTTATCGCCATGATCAAATCGAAAGAGACTCTTTACGGAAAAAACCCCGCCGAATTGGCCGCTTTGTGTGCCGAGCTTGGAATGCCCCGTTTTGCCGCTGCGCAACTGAGCCGTTGGCTCTACAAACGTCACACGGAGGACCCCTTGGCGATGAGCGATCTGGCGAAAAAGCACCGCGAGTTGCTCTCCGAGCGTTTCGCACCGGCTCTCTCGGCTCCCATCCGCGTTTCGGAGTCGAAAGACGGCACGAAAAAGTACCTCTTCCGCACCTCCGAAGGGTGCTACATCGAGTCGGCCTACATCCCCGACGGGGAGCGGGCTACGCTCTGCGTATCGTCGCAGGCGGGGTGCCGAATGGGGTGTAAATTCTGCGCCACGGGGCGCCAAGGGTTGCAGCACAACCTCTCGGCCGCCGAGATTCTGAATCAGATCGTTTCGTTACCCGAACGCGACCACCTCACCAATTTGGTATTTATGGGCATGGGCGAGCCGCTCGACAACCTCGACGAGGTGTTGCGGACCCTCGAAATCATCACCTCGGAGTGGGGTTTCGGCTGGTCGCCCACGCGCGTCACGGTCTCGACGGCTGGTGTGGTGAGCCACCTGCGCCGTTTCCTCGACGCGACGAAGGTTCATCTGGCCGTGAGCCTGCACAACCCCTTCCGCGAGGAGCGCAAGGAGATCATGCCCATCGAGCGTGCCTACCCGATTCATGAACTTACGGAGATCCTGCGCGCGTACGACTTCACGCACCAGCGACGTGTTTCGTTTGAGTATATCCTGATGAGCGGGCTGAACGACTCGCCACGCCACATCCGCGGGCTGTGCCGCCTGCTGGACGGCATCAAGTGTCGCATCAACCTGATCCGCTTCCACAAGATCCCCGACTCGCCCTACTTCTCGCCCGACGACGAGGTGATGATCCGTTTCCGCGACACACTCACCGCCCGCGGTATCCAGACGACGATTCGCGCCTCGCGCGGTGAAGATATTCAGGCTGCCTGCGGGTTGCTCTCGACCGAGAAACAAGAGCAAAGAGGAGAGAGGAGTGAGATTAAAGAGATTAAAGAGATTAAAGAGTGTAAAGAGTGTAAAGAGATTAAAGAGAATGGGCAAGGAGTCTCCCTTAAGGAACTTTAAGCACCCTTAAGCCCCTTTAAGAAACCTTTACCTTCTCCCCCCCGCCCTCTAATTATGGATTTTCATTCGGTCTTGTAACCTTTACCCGCTTTCGGCGTCTAACCCTGCGATGACACTCCACGACGAACAGCGATTGATTCGCAAAGTATTGGAGGGCAATGCCGAGGCCTTTGCCCCCTTGGTCGAGCGGTACAGCCGCCCGATCTTTGCGCTGGTCGTCGGCATCGTGGGACAACGTGAGGAGGCCGAGGAGCTGACGCAGGATATCTTCCTGAAGGCCTACACCAAACTATCCACTTTTAACCATCGCAGCACCTTTTCGACCTGGCTATACCGCATCGCCTGCAACACGGCACTCACAGCCGTGCGATCCAAAGGGCGACGCTTAGCGCTCTTCGACTTCAGTCGTGCGGAGCGCCTTCCCGACCTACCCGACGAGGAGGAGCCGGCCACGCTGACCGAGGCGCAGGAGGAGGCACTTCGCGCGGCTCTCGACCGCCTCGCCCCCGATGAACGAGCCTTGATACAGCTCCACTACTACGAAAATCGCCCCTTGAGCGAGTGTGGCGAAATCCTCTCGCTCACGGAAAGTAACACCAAGGTGCGCCTGCACCGAATCCGCAAAAAATTAGGACTATGGATAACCGAAAATCAATAAGTGACAGCGCATTGCGCCACGTGGTGCAGTCGCGCCCCCAACCCTTCGAGCCGGCCTTTATGACCGAGAAAATCATGCGCGAGGTAAGGCGTGAGCAGGAGCGGATGCTCCGCCGCGAACGCCGTCTTTTCTTCGTTCCCGTGGTGGTGACGATTGTCGCGCTCATCGCCCTCGGTGTTTATATGATGGTACGCTCGACGCAGACGGTTATCACGCCCCGCGACGAGATCGGCATCATGCTCCTCGGAGGCTTCTACCTGCTCTACGAGCTGCAACGCTGGCTGTGTAAAAAATGGGGAATTCCGGAGTAGAGGAGAGAGGAAA
>CAYOEE010000065.1:0-7844 GCA_964402935.1 uncultured Alistipes sp.
TCGAGAAACCGGCGTACTGACGGATCGTCCAGGGACGCATTACATACATCGTCGAGTAGGGACCACGCAGGAAGGGAGCCACACCTGCAGCGTAGTTCAGGTGCTCCATGCCCTCGAGATCCTCCTTCGTGTAACCGCCCTTCACTTCAATCTGCTCGGCGGTCAGCCACGGCTCTACCTGTCCGCAGCCCTTCTTGGCGCAGCAGCTCGTCTGCTCTGCACCCGCATATTTCAGTTCTGAAAATTTAGCTCTCATAACTCGTTGCGTTTTAGATGCCAAGCTCCTTGAGGTAGAACTTGAGCGTTTCGAGCACATTGCTCTTCACGTTGATAAAGTTGGTGATGCCCTGGGCCTCCAACTCGGGGGCGCAGGCGGGAGCACCGGCAACTACCAGAATTGCCTTGCCACCCAGCAGCTCCTTCACCTTCGGAGCTACGGTTGCGTAGTCGTCGTCCGAAGCGCAGACTACCACGATCTCGGCCTTCGAAGCCAGAGCGGCCTCAACGCCCTCCTCAACCGACTTGAAGAAGGTGTTATCCTCTACGCGGATACCGGCGCAAGCGAAGAAGTTGCACGAGAACTGGGCGCGTGCACGAGCCATACCGAGCGAACCGCAGGTGAGCATGAAGGCCTTGGGCGTCTTGCCCGAGCGATCTACCTCCAGGCGCATCTTCTCGAAGGCCATGGCACCACGGTAGGCGTTCAGCACGTTACCCTCCTTCAGGTCGCGCTCCACAGACTCCATCGTAATCTCCTCACCGGCAACCTCCGTGAAGTTGGGGAACTGGTTGGCACCCAGAAGGATCTGACGACGCGTAGCGATGTTCTTCTCCTTCGTGGCAGCCGAAGCCTCCACCTTCTCCTTCACGAAACCGGCCTCGTAAGCGGCTGCATAGCCGCCCTTCTCCTCCACCTCGAGGAAGAGCTTCCAAGCCTCCTCGGCGATCGACCTCGTGAGGTTCTCGATGTAGTACGAACCACCGGCGGGGTCAACCACCTGGTCGAAGTGCGACTCGTGCTTCAAGAGCAGCTCGGCATTGCGGGCGATACGCTTCGAGAACTCATCGGGCTGCGTGTAGGCAGCGTCGAAGGGAACAACCTCCAGCGAGTTTACACCGGCGATAGCGGCCGACATAGCCTCGGTCGTACCACGCAGCATGTTCACATAGGGGTCATAAACGCTCTGATTCCAGCGCGAGGTCTCGGCGTGTACATACATCTTCGAAGCGCAGAGCTTCTCAGGCTCGTAAGCCTTCACGATGTTAGCCCACAGCATACGACCGGCACGGAACTTGGCAATCTCCATGAAGTAGTTCGACGATACGCTGAACGTAAAGCGGATGGCGCGTGCAGCATCATCGGCCGAAAGACCGGCATCGGTCAAACGAGCCATGTACTCCTGACCGGCCGAGAGAGCGAAGCCCAGCTCCTCGACGATCGTCGAGCCGGCATTGCCGAAGACATTGGCATGGATCGTAATCGGGCGAACGTGCTTCCACTTGGCGCACTTCTTCACCAGCTCGGCCACGCACTGCTCGGCGCAGGCGCAACCCTTGGCCTTACCCTTAACGATCGGATCGACCTCGAACGAAACGAAGGCATCCTCCACGCCCTCCTTCTCGAGCTTGGCGATTACCAGCTCAGCAACTTCGGGACAGAAGGTCAGCCCGACAGCCGACAGCACGATACCCTCCAGAAGTTGATCCAGCTTCTCGGCCGTCATCTCCACCTTGCAGGTGCAGAAACCGAGCGAATCAACACCCGAATTGAGCAGCTTGAGTGCCTCGGCATTGGCCTCGGCAACATCCTTCACGACCACCGTCTGGTGGATGCGCCACTCGTTGTTGGCGCGCGTTCCGCGTACATAGGGGAACTCACCTGCCTTCGATTGCAGGAACTCGATGCCCTCGAGGTTCTCGGCACGGTAATAAGGACGCAGGTTGAAGCCCTCGCCCGTACGCCATACCAGCTTACGCTCGTAGTCGGCACCTTTGAGATCTGCCGTAATCACCTCCTCCCACTTCTCGGTCGGAACCGCGGGGAATTCGGCGAACAGCTTTTCAGTAAGATTTGCCATAACTGTTTTTTAGTTAATATGATTAAATTTGATTTAGTTGTCTTAAATAGGTGCGTAAAGATAGCGATTATTCGGCAAAGAACGAAACTTTTTGTTATTTTTCTAACAGAAATCCCAAAAAAGAGCGAAAAGCACACAAGGCCATCGCCGATCCACGAAAACCACCGCTGACAACCTGCAACTACTTTTGTCGAATCGGACGTCCTGTTTCAGCCTCGGCTCAAAATACGTTATTTTGACCATTTTTCAACTTACACACCTTAGAATTCGTTCAAAATCAAAATTGCCGATTTTCAGCATCCATCCCGAAAAACAACCCCGATTTTTCAAAAATACCCTCAAAAATTAGCCAAACACCCCGAAAAACTACCCGATTTTTCGAAAAAAGTGCAAAATTTTCGCGCATTGGCCGAAAAAAAACATAATTTCGAATAGCGAACCTAAACAAGAAATTACTACCTTTGCAAAAAGAACCAAAAACAGTCCAAAAAGATGTCATCGTTGCTACGTTTTAAGATGGTCGATGCAGCCATCAACCACACGGCCGTGGAGGTCGAAGCCCCGGCAGGTTGTCCCTCGGATTATTTCGGAGCCAAGGTCTTTGGCCGCGAGGCAATGCGCAAATACCTCGACAAGAAGACCTACGAGGCCCTCTCGGATACGATGGCCAACGGCACGCCCCTGAAGCGTGAGGTGGCCGACTCGATCGCCGCCGGCATGCGCCAATGGGCTTTGGAGCACGGCGCCGATCACTACACCCACTGGTTCCAGCCCCTCACGGGCGGTACGGCCGAAAAGCATGATGCCTTTGCCCAGCCCGACGGCTACGGAGGGGTCATCGAGGAGTTCTCGGGCAAGCTCCTGGCTCAGCAGGAGCCTGACGCTTCATCGTTCCCGAGTGGCGGTATCCGCAACACCTTCGAGGCGCGTGGCTATTCGGCCTGGGATCCCACCTCGCCCGCCTTTATTGTCGATACGACGCTCTGTATTCCGACCGTCTTTATCGCCTACACGGGTGAGGCTCTGGACTACAAAGTGCCCCTACTGCGCTCCATTTCGGCCGTGGATAAGGCCGCCACGGAGGTCTGCCACTACTTCGACCGCTCGGTCGAGAAGGTCTATACCTACCTCGGCTGGGAGCAGGAGTATTTCCTCGTCGATGAGAGTCTGTGGGCCGTGCGTCCCGACCTGATGCTGACCGGCCGCACGTTGATGGGCCACGAGTCTGCCAAGAACCAGCAGTTGGAGGACCACTACTTCGGGGCGATTCCGACGCGCGTGATTGCCTTCATGAAGGAGCTGGAGTACGAGTGCCTGAAGCTCGGAATTCCGGTCAAGACGCGCCACAACGAGGTAGCACCCAACCAGTTCGAATTGGCGCCCGTCTATGAGGAGGCCAACCTTGCGAACGACCACAACCAGCTGCTGATGACCATCATGGACAAGATTGCCCGTCGTCACAAGTTCCGCGTGCTGCTGCACGAGAAGCCCTTCAAGGGGATCAACGGCTCGGGCAAGCACAACAACTGGTCGCTCGGCACGGATACGGGGGTCAATCTGATGGGCCCGGGTAAAACCGCCTCGGAGAATCTGCAATTTATCACCTTCCTGGTCAATGTCATTTCGGCCGTGCACAAGCACAACGGACTGCTAAAGGCGGCCATCATGAGCGCCACGAACGCCCATCGTCTGGGTGCAAACGAGGCGCCGCCGGCCATCATTTCGACCTTCCTCGGCACGCAGGTCTCGGCCGTGCTGGATAAGCTGGCCGACTCGAAGGGCGACAACGCGATTCGCTTCGATGCCAAGGGGGTCTTCAAGATGAGCGGTATCTCGCATATCCCTACCCTGCTACTCGATAACACGGACCGCAACCGCACCTCACCCTTTGCCTTTACGGGTAATCGTTTCGAGTTCCGCGCCGTGGGTTCGTCGGACAACTGCGCCGAGGCGATTATCACCCTGAACACGATCCTGGCCGACGAGCTGAAGAGTTTCAAGGAGGCGGTCGATCAGAAGATCGAGCGGGGCATCAAGAAGGAGAAGGCGATCTACGAGGTACTCAAGAAGATGATCAACGTCTGCCGTCCGATCCGTTTCGACGGCAACGGCTATGCCGAGGCTTGGCGCGAGGAGGCCGCTCGTCGCGGGCTGGATTGCGAGACCTCCACACCGCTGCTCTTCGATCGTTACCTCTCGCCCGAGACCATTGCGCTGTTCGATCGCACGGGAGTCTATAGCCGTGTCGAATTGGAGGCACGCACGGAGGTCAAGTGGGAGACCTATGTCAAGAAGATTCAGATCGAGGGGCGCGTATTGGGCGATTTGGTGATGAACTACATTGTCCCGACCGCTTCGCGCTACGAAGCCACACTGCTCGACAAGGTCTATAAGATGATGCAGATCGGCGGGCTTAATGCCGAGGCCGATATCGCCCTCATCAAACGCATTCAGGACCACACGGCCGAGATTGTCCGCCTCTCGGAGGAGCTGGTCGAGGCTCGCAAAAAGGCCAACCGCATCGAGGAGAGTCGCCTCAAGGCGATCGCCTACCACGACACGGTGGAGGTCTATTTCGACCAGATTCGTCACCACGTCGATAAGCTCGAAGAGATCGTCGATGACCAGATTTGGCCCTTGCCGAAGTATCGAGAGCTGTTGTTCCTACGTTAAAAATCCACCCCATGAAACGACTCTTTACACTTTTCCCGGCACTTCTCCTGGCGAGTCTTGCCGTTGCCCAAGTACACATTCCCACCCGCGAAGAGGTGGGCGCTGCGGTCTGCCCCGTCGAGATTGCTCCGATCGAGGCACCCTTCTACATGCCTCCGATGGAGCGTCCCACCTTCCCCGATTATACGGTGCGCGTCATCTGTCCCACGAACGGCGATAGGACCACGCGCGCCATACAGAAGGCCATTGACCAAACGGCCAAGCGCGGTGGCGGTCGCGTCGTGGTGCCCGCAGGCCATTGGCACACGGGGCGCATCACGCTCAAAAGCAATGTCGAACTGCATTTGGAGGAGGGGTGCGAACTGCACTTCAGCGGAGAGATCGAGGACTACCTGCCTGCCGTCTTCACGACCAACGAGGGCGTGGAGCTGATGTCGCTCGGCGCCTGCATCTACGCCTGCGACGAGGAGAACATCGCCTTGACGGGAAAAGGTCGCCTGATCGGTCCTTCGGCCGGTTCGATCAAGGATCGTCAGGTCACCTTCTCGATCGAGAAGATCGACATCAACACCCCTGTCGAGGAGCGCATCTATGACGGACGAAAGGGCGGCGAGGTGTTCCTCCCCACCTTCTTCGGCCCGATTAACTGCAAGAAGGTCTTCCTCGAAGGGGTACGGTTCGAGCAGGGCTTCTTCTGGAACATCGCTCCGGTCTATTGCGAGGAGCTGATTATTCGTGGCGTGGAGGTCGAGTCGGTCGGTATTCCGCGTGGTGACGGCGTCGATATCACCTGCTGCAAATATGCCCTTATCGAGTACTCGACGATGTCCTGCGGCGATGATAACTTCGCCATGAAGGGCGGTCGCAACGCGTATGGCGAGGCCATCGGTCGCGCCTCGGAGAACATCGTGATGCGCCACTGCCTCACCCTGCGTGGCCATGGCGGCATCACCTGCGGCAGCGAAACGGCCGGATGGATTCGCAACCTCTATACCCACGACTGCGTCTTCGACGGCACACAGGTCGGCATCCGCTTCAAGACCCGCCGTCCGCGTGCCGGCGGTGGCGAAAACCTCATCTACGAGCGTATCCGCATGAACACCACCAAGGGGGCGATTGTTTGGGATATGCTGGGCAATCCGGCATGGATTGGCGAGTTGGCCGCGCGCAAACCGATGCAGCGATGGACCAAGCTCACCCCCGCATTCCGCGCAATCACGATTCGTGACGTCGTTGTAGAGGGGTGTCGGGAGTTGATCGACATGAAGGCGATCCCCGAGAGTCCGGTGCGCCACCTGCAAATCGAGAACCTGACGCTTGATATGCGTCGTGCAAAGGTCGATTGGAGCAACGAGCACAACCAACGGTTGATGCTCCTGCAAGATGTCGAAGGTATGTCGATGCGCAATTTCCGCCTCATCGGAGCACAAAAGCCACGCATAGAGGTACTTGACGGCCGAAACCTGTTTTTCGAAAATTGGGCCACGGAGGGAATCACCCCCGAAGTAAGTTTCGAGGGCGATCTGACGGGCAATATCCGTTTCTACCACTGTCCGGGGTGGGAGCAGTTTAACCGATAAAAACAACCTACACAAACGCAGAGCGAGCAAGGCGGATGACCTTGCTCGCTCTGTCTATAATTCTGCTTACTACTTACGTCTTCGAACCACAATCGCCACCACGGCACAAAGGCCCAAAATCAGGGGGTAATAGAGGTAACCCATGATTTCAATGGGCGAGAGGGAGGCCAGACCGGCCGCCATCAGCATCTGCGCACCATAGGGCAAAAGTCCCTGCGTAAAGCAGGAGAAGGTATCGAGCAACGAAGCGCTCTTACGCCGATCGACTCCGAAGCGATCTGCAATCTCGGCCGCCAAAGGGCCGACCGTGAGGATGGCAATCGTGTTGTTGGCCGTACAACAATTGGCAAGGCAGACCAGGCCCGCAATCGCCCCCTGCGCCGCACGCGGGCCATGCAGACGGCGCGTAAGGCGGGAGATGATGTAGTCGATACCGCCACCGCGACGAA
This sequence comes from uncultured Alistipes sp., assembly GCA_964402935.1. Taxonomy (GTDB): domain Bacteria; phylum Bacteroidota; class Bacteroidia; order Bacteroidales; family Rikenellaceae; genus Alistipes. Next base: position 6,781 of record CAYOEE010000065.1, read on the forward strand.
TCGTTTCGAGCATACCACCCGCCAGCATCGTCACGATGATCAGTTCCCCCATATCCACCATACCTTTACCCAGCGAGCCACACCAGCCAAAGAGGTCGAGTGAACCGCTCCACAAGCCGACAAGACCCGTCGAAAGGATACCGAGCAGCAACACCAGCATCACATTCACGCCCGAAAGAGCCGTCACCAAGACCAGCAGGTAGGGCACGACCTTCATCCACTCGACCCGACCGATCGAAGCGATCGACTCCGCTTCGCTGCCCATCACCAGGTAGAGCCCCACGGTCAGCAACGCAGCCGGAGCGGCGATGAGGATGTTGAAGCGGAATTTATCCTTCAGGCTGCAATTCTGCGTGCGCGTAGCCGCGATTGTCGTATCGGAGATAAACGAGAGGTTGTCGCCAAAGAACGAACCTCCGACCACGGCGGCCACCAGCAAGGCGCTGTTCAACCCCGTCTCGGCTGCCAATCCCGCAGCTACGGGCGTGAGGGCGACGACCGTGCCGACCGACGTACCGACCGAGATCGAGACAAAGCAGGCGGCCAGAAAAAGCCCCGCAGCAAGGTACTCGGCCGGAAGAAGCGTCAGCGTCAGGTTCACCGTAGCGTCGATAGCCCCCATCGCCTCGGCCGAGCCGGCAAAAGCTCCGGCCAGAATGAAGATCCAGATCATCTGCAAGATATTCTGATCAGCAGCACCGGCCGAGAAGACCTCCACGCGCTCCTGCACGCTCTTATCTCGCAACAGGCAAACCGCATAGACCGACGCAACGACAAAGGCGACGGCGATGGGCATCTTGTAGAAGTCGCCCACGATGAGCGACGTTACCAGGTATAGCCCCAAAAAGACGAGCAGTGGTGTCAGGGCCAGGAATCGACCCTCGGGATATTGTTTTTCAAGCATGGGTTCACAATTTCTAAGGTCACAAAGGTAATGACTGTGAGCCAAAAAAGCAAACGGAGTTGCCCGACAAGAACGTTGAGCAACCCCGTTTTTAAGAAGTAAAGGTAAGAAGCTGTTTAAAATTTATTTGCTTCATTCTTTTACGCTCTTTACGACTCCT
>CAYOEE010000066.1:0-7833 GCA_964402935.1 uncultured Alistipes sp.
AGCTCAACAAAAAGGGAGATAGCCACCGGAAAGGCTATCTCCCTCATTTGTTATTGAGCGGATGAAAGCACGAAAAAAACTTTCAACTTTCAACTCTCAACTTTCAACTTAATCCTTAATCTCCTCGGCACGCTCGATGGTCGTGTCCTCCTTCGGGGGTTCGGGATGGAGGTTGTTCTTGTAGAGGAAGCGGCGAATCTTCATCGAGGGGGTCTTGATAAACTCCTCCTTCTGCTCCACCACCTCCGAGAGGCGCGAGAAACGGCTCACCTTCTCGTTCACATACTCCTGGATCTCCTTGCGCAGCTCCTCGGTCTTGGCCTCCACGGCCTCCTTCTTCGTGCGCCACTGATCGCGCCAATCCTCCAGCATACGCTCCACCTGCTCCTTGTTGAACTGCACGAGCGCCACCAGGCGACCGTCCAACTCCGTCACAAGCGACTCGCTTACCGTTACATGCTGGTTGATCACGTTCTCGATGTCCTCGGGGTAGATATTCTCACCACCCGGACCCAGGATCATATTCTTCAGGCGGCCCTTGATGTGCAGACGACCCTCCGAGTCGAACTGACCCAGGTCACCGGTATGGAACCAGCCATCCTTATCAATCACCTCGGCCGTAGCTTCGGGGTTCTTGTAATAGCCCATCATCAGGCACTCCGTTTTGGCCACAATCTCACCCTGCTGTGTATCGGGGTTGATATTATCCAGTCGAAGGGTCACATAGGGAGCTACGACACCCGTCGAACCGACCTCTTTCTTGAGGGGAATAGCACCTGCCAAGAGCGGAGCGGTCTCCGTCAAGCCATAGCCGATACCGTGCGGGAACGAGGCATCGACCAGGAACTGCTCGGTTGTACCATCGAGCTTGGCACCGCCGACACCCAGGAAGCGCAGACGACCACCAAAGACCTCCATGAGCTTCTTACCGGCCAGCTTGTGCAGCATCTTCTGCACGGGACGAATACCGTAAAGGAACTTCATGGCGCTGTTCGCGGTGAACTTCGTGAGCACCTGCGAGCGGAAAATCTTCTCGATGATCAGCGGTACGATGAGCATCACCGTCGGGCGCACCTGACGCAACGCCGGCAAGAGGGCCGAGGCTACGGGCGGACGATCCAGGTAGTAAACCGGAACACCCTGCGAGAAGGGGAAGATCAGACCCAGCGAGCACTCATAGACGTGCGACATGGGCAGCACCGAAAAGAACGAATCGCCATCCCCGATCGGGAAGAGCTTTTGGCAGAGATCGGCATGGATGGCCAACGCCTTCTGCGAGAGCATTACGCCCTTGGGCGACGAGGTCGTACCCGAGGTGTAGATGATCGAGGCCAGATCCTCCGGCTGAGGAACAGCCATCGAGCCTTCACCCTCGACACGTTGCGAGAGCACCTTGAGGTTCTTCGTGCGGATGACGATGTTGAGCGCATCCACCGAAACCTTGGGAAGTTTTGCATAGAGTTTATCCGAGACCAGCAGGGCCTTCGATTCGGAGTGTTCGAGGATCTTGGCCACCTCCTCACCCGAGAATCCGGGCAGGATGGGAACTACGACCATTCCGGCCGTGACGACCGCGAAGTAGCTGACACCCCAATTCGGCATACTGCTGCTGTAAAGAGCCACCTTGTCACCGGGCTTCAAGCCGGCCGAGGTAAGCATCTGCTGGACCTTTTTGATGCGCTCGCCCACCTCGGAGAATGAAACCTCCTCGCCGTCGAGCATCTTAAACGCCAAGCGATCCGAGAACTTCTCGATACTTTGGCGCACCAGGTCATACATGGTTTTGAATGCCATAATTTTTTGGGTTTATGATTGTGAATATGTGTGCGTGGTTTACACCACCCGACAAATGTACAAAAAAATCGGAAAATATGGCATATTTACCGCCACAATCCGCATAAAAAGATCGCATAATGGATTGAAAACCACCATGCGATCCATTTTTTGTGTTCCGATCCGCTACGCTATGCGTAGAGGTGACGCTTGATCGAGTGCTTCGGCGTGTGCACAAAGCCACCCTCCACCTGCTCGATCTTGGCGATCTGGCTGTAGGCCGGCAACTCGGCATTGGCCATCTTGCGAGCCTCCTCCATCAGCACCTCGAAAGGCTGGGTAGCCGTCTTCATCTGCTCCTCGTGGGGTGTTACGAGTGCCACGAGACGCTTCTCGCGCTCCACGATAAGCGACTCACCCACGTAGGGCATCGTATTGAGCTTGGCCTCAATCTCCTCGGGGTAGATATTCTGACCACTCGAGGTGAGGATCATGCACTTCGAGCGACCGCGGATAAAGATGTTACCGTTGGCGTCAATCACGCCCAGGTCACCCGTGCGCAACCAGCCGTCTGCCGTGAAGGCCTCCTTCGTAGCCTCCTCGTTCTTGTAGTAGCCCATCATCACGTTCGAGCCGCGCACCTGCAACTCGCCGACCTCCTTCTGCGGGTCTTTCGAATCGACACGCATCTCGGCGCAATAGACGCAACGGCCACACGACCCGGGAGCAAAGGTTGACCAGTGCTCGTAAGCCACCAGCGGAGCGCACTCGGTCATACCGTAACCCACCGTGTAGGGGATCTTGGCGGCACGCATCACCTTCTCGACAGCCTTGCTCAACGCAGCACCACCCATCACGATCATGCAGGCATTGCCACCAAAGGCATTCATGATCTGCTCGCGGATCTTCTTGTAGATCACGTTCTTCAGCGCCGGAATCGAGGTCAAGACGCGCATCAGAGGCTTCTTCAACACGGGCATCACCTTACCCTTAATGACCTTCTCCATTACGAGCGGCACCGTGATCAGGATATAGGGTTTTACCTCCTGGAAGGCGGCCATCAGCACCGTCGGCGAGGGGGTCTTGCCCAGGAACGTAACGTGTGCACCACCGCAGAAAGGGTACAAGAACTCGAATGCCAGGCCATACATGTGAGCCATCGGCAACATCGACATCATTGTGGCGCCCTTCGGCACGGGAATCTTGTTGAGTGCAAACTCGATGTTGGCGGCGATGTTGCGGGCCGTCAGCATGATACCCTTCGGCGAACCGGTCGTACCCGACGTATAGTTGATCACGGCCAGCTCATCGAGCTTGTCGTAAGCGAGCTTCAGGTTATCCTTCTGCACACCCTTCGGGTAGGCCTGCTTGTAAGCCTCCTCCAGCCCCTCGTAGGCAGCCTGAACCTCGTCGTTGGCAGCATAGAGAAGCGTGAAATCGTCGATGCTGATCGCAGCCAAGAGGTGCGGCAACTTCTTCGGATCGAGGTGCTCCCACTTCTTAGCCTCGGTAAAGAGCAGCTTGCTCTCCGAGTGGTGCGTCAGGTCCTGCAAACCCTCGTTCGTAAAATCGGCCAAAATCGGAACGGCTACACCGCGGAAGGTGTTTACCGCAAGGAAAGCCATGGCCCAGTGAGCCGAGTTGTTACCCGAAAGGGCGATCTTATCACCGGCCTTGAGACCGATACGATTGAAGAGCAGGTGCAGGTGGGCAAACTGCTCGGCCACCTGGGCGCTCGTAAAGGTAGCACCACGATAGTCGCTCAAAGCAGGTTTGTCCCAATTGCGACGCAGGCGATTCTCAAGAAGTGTGCAATAATGTTCCATGTTGAAAATGTTGTTTTATCTTATTTTTTACTAAATTTGCTCCACGAAAAGGGCGCTTGAATCCCTAAATCCGATACGAAGATCGGACAAAAAAACAAATCCGGGAAATTTTAGGGATAGAGGCAGCTTAAAAGGGTAAAAAATCGAAATGTGGGGTAAAAACCGCTATTTAGGGGCGAAAATCGGCCACTTAAAGCAGTTTTGGAGGTAAAAAGTCACTTGACCGAAGGGGTATGATAGCGCGAGAAGAGGTAAAAAAGGCAGCCGAAAGAGTCGGCTTCGACCTATGCGGCGTGGTGCGGGCACGGCCACTCGCAGAGGATGCTGCGCGTTTTCGTCGCTGGTTAGCCGAGGGACACCATTCGTCGCTGGCCTACTTGGAGCGCAACATCGAAAAGCGTTTCGACCCCACATTGTTGGTCGAGGGGGCAAAGAGTATCATTGTCTGTGCCGTGAGCTATAAAAATCCGGTGAGCGAGGGGTACGAGGACGGACATCGTACCAAGATTGCCTCCTACGCCTGCAATCAGGACTACCACACGACGATCAAAAAGATGCTCCGCGAACTATTCGAGCATTTGAAGGAGGTGTGCCCCACCCTCGCGGGACGCTCGTTTGTCGATTCAGCGCCCGTAGCCGAGAAGCGGTGGGCCGTGGAGGCCGGACTGGGATGGATCGGCCGTCAATCGCTCCTGATAACCCCCCAATTCGGCTCTTTTGTCCACTTGGGGGTCTTGATCATCAACGAGGCCTGCGAAAGCTACGACACCCCCTTCACCGAATCGCGTTGCGGGACGTGCCGTGCCTGCATCGAACATTGTCCGACGGGGGCCATATTGGACGAGCAGCGGATGATCAACACGCACCGCTGCATCGCCTGCCACACGATCGAAAAGCAACCGACAACGCAAATTAACCTCGATGGCTGGATCTTCGGCTGCGATGCCTGCCAAAGTTGCTGTCCCTACAATCGGCACGCACCACAACATCGCCATCCGGCCTTTGACCCGCTCTTCGATCCGCGCTTGATGACGCCCAACGAGTGGCAAAACCTATCGCAAGAGGAGTTTACGACACGTTTCGCCTCCACCCCCCTGACGCGCAGCGGCCTGGAACGGATTCGGGGAAATATCCAAAAAGAGGAAAATCGAAATTTAGAATATAGAATTCAAAATGATTGCTTATAAGCCTCATAGGTCTTATAGGCTCTTTCACGACCTTACATCCACAAAAAACAAGCGGTTGTCCATCTCGGGCAACCGCTTGTTGTAAGTTGTATCGTTTGATTACTTCGTCAGCTCGGCAAGAGCAGCCTTGGCGTTCTCGGCGGCGGGACCTGCCGTAACCTTCTGGAAGGCGGCGATAGCCTGATCACGCTGCGAGAGAGCGTTGTGAGCCGAAGCCAGCTGGTAGTAAACCGTGCTCTTGTCAGCCTCGTCGGTCTGAGCGGCGGCAGCCTCCTCAGCCAGCTCAATCACCTTCTTGTAGTCCTTCTTACCGAGGTAAGCCTGCAGACGAACCAGCTGGAACGTGGGGCTTACGGGGTTCTTGGCAAGCTGCGTATCGGCCATGGCGATGATCCCGTCGAAATCACCGGCACCCTGCAACTTGGCAACCTCGTTGTTCGTGTAGAGGTCCATCTGCTCCTTAGCCTTGGCGGCATCGGCAGCATACTTGGGGTGCTTCTTGGCAGCTACCACCTCGTAGACATCCATACCCTTCTCGAACTCACCCAACTCGCAGTAGCTCATGGCGAGGTTCAGAGCCATAGCCGTGTTGTTCTGGTCGGCAGCATAGCCCTTCTCGAAAACGGCAACAGCCGTTGCGTAGTCCTTCGTGTTGAAAGCCTCACCACCCTTCATCTGGTAGATACGGCCGACCCAAACCTTATACTTGTCGGCAGAAGCGGCATCACCGTACAGCTCGGCCTTATCGACAGCCTTCGTGAAGTTCTCCAAAGCGACATCCAGGTTCTTGGCCTGTGCGGCACGACCACCCAGCATATAGTAGCACTTGGGCAGGTAGGTCTTAGCCGAAGCAACCGTCGACTCCATATCGGGCAGATCCATACCCTCAGCGATTACCTGCTCGAACTTCTCGGCTGCCAGCTGGAAGTTCTTAGCCGTATAAGCAGCACCACCCTCGTTAAATACCGTCTTCAGATCCTGCGCCGAAAGCGAGCATACCACGAAGAGCGCAGCTACCAATACAAAAAGTTTTTTCATAGTTTTATAAAGTTTTTGGTTATTAAATTTCGCTATCGCGTTGCTGTTGTACCCATGTTACAAACGGCAACAATGGGACAAAATTATATAAAAGTTTTCAATTCGTCAAATTTTAAGGCTTTGTATAGCTTTTTAAGCAACCGCGCTACCCCCTGAGCGAAGCAAAAAACTCGCTCATCAAACTTTCGCACTCCTCCTTGAGCACCCCGCTTTCGACCTTCGTTTTGGGGTGGAAAACGCGCTCGGAGTAGGTGCGATAGCCCCGCTTGGGATCATCGGCGCCCCACACCACACGCCCGACCTGCGCCCAACCGATTGCACCGGCACACATGATGCACGGCTCGACGGTCACATAGAGCGTACTTTCGGGCAGGTACTTACCTCCCAGCGTCTCGGTGGCGGCCGTCAGCGCCTGCATCTCGGCATGAGCCGTCGGATCTTGCAGCGTTTCGACCAGGTTATGTCCCCGACCGATAATACGCCCTTGGCTCACAATCACCGCTCCGATGGGTACCTCCTGTTTATCAAACGCTGCGCGGGCTTCGTTTAGTGCTTGTCGCATATAATTTTCATCAATTCGTCGTTGCTCTTCCATATTTTTTCGCACTTTTCCGCAAAATTAACACTTTTAATGATTACCTTTGCTCGTTAAATCGCATTTTTTAGCGTTAAAAAAGAACAAAACACATACAACCATGTACAGAACTCATACCTGTGGCTCGCTTCGTATCGAGCACAAGAACGAAACCGTCACCCTCGCCGGATGGGTGCAGAAGGTGCGCAACCTGGGTGCCATGACCTTCATCGACCTGCGCGACCGCTATGGTCTGACGCAGATCGTCGTGGAGGAGAACTCCGCCGCCGAAGTGCGCGAAACGGCCCTCAAGGTGGGTCGTGAGTGGGTGCTTCAGGTGACCGGTACGGTCCTTGAGCGCCAGTCGAAGAACCCCAAGATGCCGACGGGTGACATCGAGGTGGCCGCCACGGCCATCACGGTCTTGAACGAGGCGCAGACGCCCCCCTTTACGATCGAGGAGAACTCGGACGGTGGCGATGACCTGCGCATGAAGTACCGCTACCTCGACCTGCGTCGTCCTCCCCTGCAGCGCAACATGATTCTGCGCCACAAGATGGCTCAGGAGATTCGCCGCTTCCTCGACCAGGAGGGTTTCCTCGAGATCGAGACTCCCTACCTCGTTGGTTCAACGCCCGAGGGTGCTCGTGACTTCATCGTGCCGAGCCGCATGAATCCCAACCAATTCTACGCCCTGCCGCAGTCGCCCCAGACGCTCAAGCAGCTGCTGATGGTGGCCGGTTACGACCGCTATTTCCAGATCGTGCGTTGCTTCCGCGACGAGGATCTGCGCGCCGATCGTCAGCCCGAGTTTACGCAGATCGACTGCGAGATGGCCTTCGTCGAGCAGGAGGATGTGATTTCGACCTTCGAGAATTGGGCCAAGCACATGTTCCGCGAGGTGATGGGCATCGAATTTACGGAGCCGTTCCGCCGTATGCCCTGGATCGAGGCGATGGAGAAGTACGGTTCGGATAAGCCCGACCTGCGCTTCGGCATGGAGTTCGCCGACCTGACAGATTTGGCCAAGGGTCACGGATTCTCCGTGTTTGACGATGCCGAGTACATCACGGGGTTTGCCGCCACGGGGTGCGCCACCTATACGCGCAAGCAGATCGACGCCCTCACGGAGTTCGTGAAGCGCCCGCAGGTGGGTGCCAAGGGGCTGATCTGGATCCGCGTGGAGGAGAACAGCGTGAAGTCGTCGATCGACAAGTTCTACACCCCCGAGGAGGTCAAGGCCATGGCCGAGAAGTGCGGCGCCAAGGCCGGTGATATGGTCTTCATCCTCTGTGGCAAGAAGTTCAAGGCTCTCACGCAGCTCTGCGCCCTGCGTCTGGAGGTGGGTCAGCAGCTCGGTCTGCGCGATCCGAAGAAGTTCGCCCCGCTGTGGGTGGTTGATTTCCCGATGTTTGAGTGGGATGAGGAGACGGAG
>CAYOEE010000067.1:0-7793 GCA_964402935.1 uncultured Alistipes sp.
CCACAAAAAAGCTGTAAAATCATTTCGCAAACAAATTTTAAACAGCTTCTAAAAAGCTACCACGGGGGCGGTAGCAGCCGCCTCATCAGCCTCGAAGTAGGCCTTTTTGTCGAAGCCGAAGATCGAAGCCACGAGGTTGGCGGGGAAACGACGCACAGCGACATTGTAGGTACGGGCGATCTCGTTGAACTCCTTGCGCGCTACGGCGATGCGGTTCTCCGTACCCTCGAGCTGGGCTTGCAGCTCCAGGAAGTTCTGGTTGGCCTTCAGGTCGGGATAGTTCTCGGCGATGGCAATCAGGCGACCCAAAGCCGAGCGTACCTCCTGCTGGGCAGCCTGGTACTCGGCAATCTTCTCGGGCGTAAGCTCGTCGGCCGTCAGGTTAATCGAGGTGGCAGCCGAGCGGGCAGCGATGACCGACTCGAGGGTCTCGCTCTCGTGAGCCGCATAGCCCTTGACAGTATTCACCAGATTCGGAATCAGGTCGGCACGACGCTGGTACTGCGTCTCGACATTCGACCAAGCGGTCGAAACAGCCTCCTCCTTCTCAACAAGACCGTTGTAGGTCGTGTAGCAGAGGATGGCAAGGAGTGCAACGACTCCCAATGTAATCCATTTATTCATAAGAGTTTGTATTAAATTATAATTTTGAATTTTGAATTCTAAATTCTAAATTTCGAATTTGGTTTACCATCTTGATCCGGCACCACCGCCACCAAAGTGACCACCGCCGAAGCCGCCACCAAACGAGCCGCCACCCGCAGAGCCTCCTCCGAAGCCCCCGATAAACGGGCCTCCGAGCGAACCGCCCCCGTGGTTATTCTCATAGTATTCGCGACGACGCTTGCGCACCGTAGCTCCGCATTTACGGCATTGATAGACATCCTCCACCAACTCGTAGTAGGCATTGTGGCCCACGGTGAGCTGATCCACCAACTGAAGTTTGCGACGGCCGCACTTCGGGCAGCGACTGCGCACCAAGGCCAAGAAACTCAACGCAACAAAGGGGAAGAAGAAGTAGAGGAGCATGAGCCACAGCTCGGGGTTCTCGCTCTCCTCCGCGGGGAGCGGTTCCGACCCCTCCAGCACACGCGCCACAGCCGCCACACCGGCCACCATACCCGCGCTATAATCCCCCTCGCGGAAATGGGGCAACATATATTGCATCTGGATGCGTTTGCAGATGGCATCGGGCAGTACCCCCTCCAAGCCGTCACCGGTCACGAAGCGAATCTCGCGCACGCCCTCCACAAGCAGAATTCCGAGGCCGTTATCCCCCTCGGCACGTCCTACACCCCACTCGGAAAAGAGGTCGATGGCGAACGAGAAGACATCGTCCGAGGCGATCTCCTGCACCGCCACCACCGCCACTTCGGCATAGCCGCCCGTGCGGAGCGTATCGCACACGAAGTCGATCGTGCGCACCGCCTCCTGAGAGAGAATGCCGTCGGGGTTGGCCGTATAGCGTGTGCGATCCGCGCGTTGCACGTTGGGAATCTCGGCCACGGTATAGGCCGCAGCGTGCAACTCCACGCCCCCGACAAAGAGGCAGAGAACAACGAGCAGGTTTCGAATCGCGGTTTTCATCGTGGTCTATTTTTTCAGGGTCAGCACCCGATAGCTCCACGGAGCCATCACCTCATCCACCGAGGAGGCAAGTTCGTAGGGTGCATCGGTCACAAAGTCGGTATAGCGACCGGCATAGATACCCGTATTATACACGGCCTGAATCGTATAGGGCGAGAGGTTCATCACCGCCACCACGCGGTTATCCGCCGTCTCGCGCACCAGGATCATCAGGCAATCCTCGGCATTGTTGCGAATCTCGACCCATGCGCCCTCACCGCCCCACAAGGCGTTGTTTTCGCGGTGCAGACGGGCCAGCTTCGCGTAACGCTCCGAGTGGTCGTTGAAGGCATATTTACGGATCGGATCGCGATCGAAGAAGGCAAAGACATGGTCGTAGCCGATCTCCTGACCCGTATAGATCAGCGGCAGGGCACGCGGAGCAACAAAGGTAAAGAGCGACAACAGCTCATGCGCCTCGCCCATGCGCGTGAATTCGCTTCCGCTCCACGAGTTCTCGTCGTGGTTCGAGGTGAACGAGAGGCGCAACGTCGTGGCCGGATACTCCGCACGATCCTGATAGAGGTAGTCGCGCAGTGCCGTCACACGGCATTTACCCTGTGCCAGGTCATTCATCAGGTGGTGCATCTGCCAGCCGTAGTGGGCATCAAAGGCACGCTCTGTAAGGTCGCGCTGCTCGGCCTCGCAGAGCATAAACAGGTCGCTCTTCGTGCGTCGCAACTCCTCGGCGGCAAAGTTCCAAAACGCGGTCGGCACGAGCATCGCCATATCGCAGCGGAAGCCGTCCACCGCATGCTCCTCGACCCAGAACTTCATCGCATCGACTTCGGCCTGCCACACGGCGCGGTTCTCGTAGTTGAGTTTCGCCGTATCGGTCCAATCGCAGGGCACTTTCGGAGCACCGTTCTCCCACTCGTACCAATCGGGATGCTCCACGATCCAATGGTGGTCGCGTGCCGTATGGTTGGCCACCCAATCGAGGACGACCTTCATACCGAGGCGGTGCGCCGCCCGGACAAAGGCATCGAAATCGGCCATCGTACCCATCTCGGGGTTGATGGTGCAGTAGTCGCTGATCGAATAGTACGAGCCGAGCGAACCTTTGCGTCCCTCCTTGCCGATCGGATAGAGGGGCATCAGCCAAAGGGCATCAACGCCCAACTCACGCAACCCTTTGAGGCGACGTTGCGCGGCACGCAGCGTACCTGCGAGGGTCAGCTGGCGGATATTCATTTCGTAGAGAACCGCCGAGCGGCTCCATGTGGGATGTATCATCGGTTACTTCTTCAACGGTTTTGGTGGTCAAAGGTACACTTTTTTTTCCAAATATCATGCTTAGACCCAATAATCACCCAAAAGCATCGAAAAGTAGTCGCACGCTTCCGTTTCACGGAATTTATTGTTATCTTTGTAAAAACCAACTACGAACCATGAAGAGATCGCTGCTTTCGCTGATTGTGCTGCTGCTCGGCCTCCAAGCCACGGCCGAACTGCATCATCCGCACCCGACACTCCCCACCCCGGGCATCGAAAAAACGGCTCAAAGCGCCCCCAAAGGGAGCTTTACGGCCGGCAAGGGGTGTTTCCTGCTGAACGGAGAGCCTTTCCTGATCAAGGCGGCCGAGCTGCACTACCCGCGTATTCCGCGCCCCTACTGGGATCAGCGTATCAAGCTCTGCAAGGCGCTGGGCATGAATACGATCTGCCTCTATGTTTTTTGGAATATCCACGAACAAAAGCCCGACGACTTCGACTTCACGGAGCAGAACGACCTGGCCGCCTTCTGTCGCCTTTGCCAGGCAAACGGGATGTATGTCATCCTGCGCCCCGGACCTTATGTATGCGCCGAGTGGGAGATGGGCGGACTGCCGTGGTGGTTGCTCAAAAAGCGGGATATCCGTCTGCGCGAAGATGATCCCTACTTCATTGAGCGGGTTGCTCGATTCGAGCGCGCCGTAGCCGACGAGGTGCGGGAGCTGACCATCGAAAAGGGAGGCCCGATCATCATGGTGCAGGTCGAGAACGAATACGGATCCTACGGCGAGAGCAAGGCGTATGTATCGAAGATCCGCGACATCGTGCGTCGGGAGTTCGGTTCGGTCACGCTCTTTCAGTGCGATTGGGCCTCGAACTTCACCCTCAACGGTCTGGATGACCTGGTTTGGACGATGAATTTCGGCACGGGAGCCGATATCGACCGACAATTTGCACCCCTGAAGCAGTTGCGCCCCGAAAGCCCGCTCATGTGCAGCGAGTTCTGGAGCGGATGGTTCGACAAATGGGGCGGCAAGCACGAGACCCGCTCGGCCGAAAAGATGATCGAGGGCATCGACGAAATGCTCTCGAAGGGGATCTCCTTCAGCCTCTACATGACCCATGGCGGCACGAATTGGGGGCATTGGGCAGGCGCCAACTCGCCCGGATTTGCACCCGATGTCACCTCCTACGACTACGACGCACCGATCAGCGAATCGGGACAAACGACCGAGAAGTATTGGAAACTGCGCAAGACGCTGACCAAATATCTCCAAGGCGAGCAGCCGGCCAAAGTCCCCAAGACGATTCAGCCGATTCGCATACCGGCCTTCACCTTTACCGAGTATGCGCCCCTGTTCGAAAACCTGCCGACAGCCAAGCACGACACGTCGATTCGCACCATGGAGGAGTATGATCAAGGCTTCGGCTCGATCCTCTACCGCACGCACCTCCCCCGCCTCGATCGGCAGAGTGTGCTGACGTTCGAAGCACACGACTTTGCGCAGGTCTTCCTCGACGGCACTTACATCGGCAAGCTCGACCGCCGACTCGGTGAGCGGCAGCTGACCCTTCCGCCCTGCTCGGCAAACGCCCGATTGGATATTCTGGTCGAGGCGATGGGGCGCATCAATTTCGGGCGAGCCATCAAGGACTTCAAGGGAATTACCTCAACGGTTGAATTAGCCACCGACATCGACGGCCGTCGCTTCACCTGTGACCTGAGGGAGTGGGAGGTATTCAACATCGAGGATAAGTACGAAACATACCAACGGATGAACTTCCGCCCCCTCGATTGCGTAACCGACGACAAGGGACAACGCATTCCGGGCTGCTATCGCGCCACCTTCGACCTGAAGCGACCGAGCGATACGTTCCTCAACTTCGAACATTGGGGCAAGGGGCTTGTCTATGTAAACGGACACCCCATGGGGCGCATCTGGGAGATCGGGCCGCAGCAGACCCTCTATATGCCGGGGTGCTGGCTCAAAGCGGGCGAAAACGAGGTGCTGGTTTTTGATATCATCGGCCCGCGCAAAGCCCTTTGCGAGGGACTCGACAAGCCGATCATCGACCTTTTGCAACTCGAAAAGCCCAAGACCCACCGCGCCGAGGGGCAGGAGTTGGATTTAACGGGATTCACGGAGGCCTACACGGGTCATTTTAAGGCTGAGAACGCCTGGCAGACCATCCTTTTCGACAAGCCTGTTCGAGGACAACAAATCGCCCTCGAAGCGCTCAATGCACACGACGGCAACGACACGGCCTGCATAGCCGAACTCTACCTGCTCGATGCCGACGGAAAACGTCTGCCGCGCGAGGAGTGGCAAATTCTGTTTGCCGACAGCGAGGAGATTGCGACCGCCAACCGAGCAGCCGACAAACTTTTCGACCTGCAAGAGAGCACCTGCTGGAGCACCGCCGAAGGGGTTTCGTTCCCCCACAGCGTCGTCATCGACGCAGGAACGGTGTGTGAAATCGGCGGCATCGAGTACCTGCCCCGCATGGACAATGCCACGCAGGGAGTGATCAAAGATTTCAAAATCCACATCCGATAACACTTACCAAACGGGCAGGGAACGATTCGTAATCAACTCGCCAACAGCGACTTAATAAATTATTCCATTACCCCGTTGTACGATTGGCATTTTTTTACTATCTTTGTGCGATTATACGGCCTCTCGAAGAGGGCGAAAAAAATGATAATTTCAAGACCATGAAAAGATACTTCATCCTGGCCCTCTTGGCCGCCACACTCCTCGCTTCGTGCAACTCGCAGAAGCGCATTTGGTATTTGCAGGATGCCACCGAATTTGCCCCCGAGCAGATCGCTCAGCAGGGACAGATCCGCATCCAGCCGCTCGACCGACTGACCATTGTCGTAAACAGCAAGGACCCCGAGCTGGCGTTGCCGTTTAACGCCGCCACGGGTTACACGGCTTTGACCGCCTCGAGCGTGTCGAGCGTATCGAGCAGCAGCGCTTTGCAGGTGCGCACGGTCGATGAAAAGGGCATTTTGCAGATGCCCGTGCTGGGTGAAATCAAGGTCGAGGGGCTGACACGCGGTGAACTTGCAAAGCTCCTTGCCGACAAGATTATCCAGGGCGGATACATCAACGACCCGACGGTCAATGTACAATTTGTCGATATGAAGATCTCGGTGCTGGGTGAGGTTACGCGCCCCGGCTCGTATGCCCTGACGCACGACAAGCTCACGATCTTCGACGCCTTGGCTTTGGCCGGCGATATGACCGTCTTCGGTCAGCGAACGGATGTGATGGTCTATCGCGAGAAGGAGGGTGAGCGCACGATCACCTACCTCGACCTGACGTCGAAGGATATCTTCTCCTCGCCCGCCTTCTACATCGAGCAGAACGACGTAATCTACGTCAAGCCCAACAAGTACAAGGCTCAGTCGGGTGAGATCAACCAGAACCGCAGTTTCTACATCTCACTGGCCAGCACCGCCATTGCCGTGGCTACGCTGATTGTCACCATTACCAAGTAACAAATCCGGAAAACAATCTCTATCATGACCGAACAACCCATAATGCAGCCCAATCAGAACAACGAAGAGAATTCGTTCGAGTCGATTACCCTGCACGATATCATCGAGATCTTCTTCAACAACTGGCGTTGGTTTGTAGCCTCGGTGGTGCTTTGCCTCGGTGTGGCCTACTTCTACCTGGCCTCTACCCCGAACATCTACAAGCGCGAGGCGATGCTCCTGATCAAGGACAGCCGCAAGGGTGGCGATTTGGAGATCACCGCCTTCAGCGATCTGGCCGGTTTCCAGAGCCGTCGTAACGTCGATAACGAGCTCTACATCCTCCAGTCGCGTCGTCTGATGATCGAGGTGGTCAAGAAGCTCAACCTGACAACCCGATACACGACCCAACGCGGTCTGCGCACGCAGGACCTCTACAAGCAGTCGCCCATCGAGGTGCGCTTCATCAACGACAACGACAAGCTGGGACGCTCGTTGCAGGTTACGCCGATCTCGGACAAGCAGGTCGAGCTGAGCGAGTTTTTCGACAAGTATCTCACGCGTCGTGAGCAGCGCATGGAGCTGACGGCCAATTTCGGCGATACGATCTCGACCCCCGTAGGCGAGCTGGTCGTAGAGAAGACCCTCTACCTCGATTCGACCTACTACGACAAGGCAATTTCGGTATCGAAGAGCACGCTGGAGGCTACGGCCAACAACTACCGCAAGCAGGTGCAGAGCGGTATTGTCAATAAGCAGGCCTCGGTCGTGTCGATTGCCATGAATGCCGCCTCGCCCCGTCGTGCCGAGGATGTGATCAACACCCTGATCGAGGTCTATAACGAGGATGGTATCAAGGACAAGCAGAGCATCTCGCAGATCACGGCCGAGTTTATCGCCTCGCGTCTGGAGGTGATCGGCTCGGAGCTGGGCAAGGTGGATCACGACATCGCCTCGATCAAGCAGTCGAACCGCATCATCGACATCCAGTCGGAGGCTACACGCACGGCCGGTGAGAGTTCGAAGTACAAGGCCGAGAGCCTCTCGTTGGAGAACCAGATTACGACGGCCGATTACATCCGCTCCTACCTCCAGGATGCCTCGAAGGCACATGACCTGATTCCGATGGTGGCCTCGATTGCAAACAACGGCATTTCGACCCAGATCAACGACTACAACACGGCTATTCTGCAACGACAGAAGCTGATGCAGAACAGCTCGGAGAACAGCCCCGTCATCCAGCAGCTCAACACGATGCTGGCCGGTACGCGCAATTCGATCATCGCTTCGCTCAACTCGCACATCGAGACTCTCGAAATGCAGCTCAAGACGATGCGTCAGGAGGAGAACCGCGTGAACAGCCGCATCTCGAGCATGCCCACCCAGGAGAAGGTGATGCTCGACGTGGCTCGTCAGCAGAAGATCAAAGAGGAGTTGTACCTCTACCTGTTGAACAAGCAGGAGG
>CAYOEE010000068.1:0-7703 GCA_964402935.1 uncultured Alistipes sp.
GATGCTCTCTTTTCAGTTCGAGCAACTTCTGTAAAGAAAACTCCTCGTGGACATGGCAGGCACCATCCCAAAGCACCATATTTTCACGTCCCGTGAGCTTTTTAATATAGGAACCCAGGTTGCGATCCGGCGCAAAGATGATGGGCTGATCCTTCGGGAAAGACTCCACCACCTGCAAGGCGTTCGACGAGGTGCAGCAGATATCCGTCAAGGCCTTTACCCCTACGGTCGTATTGACATACGAAACCACCTTGTGGTCGGGGTACTGCTTCTTGAAGGCGGCAAACTCCTTGGCATCGCACGACTCGGCCAAAGAACACCCCGCATCGGGACACGGAATGAGCACCTTTTTCTCGGGGCAGAGCACCTTAGCCGTCTCGGCCATGAAGTTCACACCCGCAAACAAGATCACATCGGCATCGACCTGTTGAGCCTGTATCGACAGGGCGAGCGAATCACCCAGAAAGTCGGCTGCGGCCTGCACCTCGGGCTTACAGTAGTAGTGTGCCAGGATCACGGCATTCTTTTCCTTTTTCAGGCATGCGATTTTCGCGAGAAGGTTTTCAACCATTTGCTTTTTATTTTTAATAGTTTTTTTAATTCATTATATAATAAAAAATATAAAAGGAATTAAAATAAAGCCTGTTGATAGTGTTGAGAACTTTTTTGGTTTTCTTTTCTCCACATTTTTTATTTTTGTTGTCTATTAAAATTTCTTTTAATGATAAGAAAATCAAATAGAAAGAAAAATAATCAACAATTGTAAACAACCTTTATTAACCTTTCGACATCCTTTATTTGTAAACATCAGGGCTGATGAAACCAAGTTAAAAAGAGCGAATAAAAAATCAAAACTTTTTTTGGATTTATCCTCTCGATCGATTAAGCCGACTTCGTTTGAAAAAAGCAAGCAAAATCTGTTAAAACTTCCTCCTCGTTTATCAACCACTTATGAACCCTTTATCAACCGTTTTTCATCACGTTGCCAACAATCTTATCGGCAATTTCGTGGTAAAAATCGGCTACGCGAGGATCGATCGTCGAGCCGGGGCGACCCGTATCGCCTCCCTCCATGATCGACTGCACAATCGGAATCTCACCCAGGAAGGGAACTCCATACTCCTCGGCCACCTTGCGGGCACCGCCTCGGCCGAAAATGTAGTATTTATTGTCGGGCAGCTCCTCCGGCGTGAAGAAGGCCATATTTTCAATAACACCGGCCACGGGGATATTGACCTTCTCGTTGCGGAACATCTCCACACCGCGCACCACATCTGCCACAGCTACCTGTTGAGGCGTCGAAACAATCACGGCGGCATCGATATGCATTTCGCCAATGATCGAAAGATGGACATCCCCCGTTCCGGGAGGGAGGTCGCAAACAAGAAAATCGAGCGGACCCCACTTCGTCTGGTGGATCATCTGCTTGAGGGCATTGACTGCCATCGCACCGCGCCACAGAAGTGCATCCGTAGGACGGATAAAGAAGCCGATCGACATGATTTTAATATCTTCGGCCTCGGCCGGCACGATCTGGTCCATGCCATCGACCTCCTCGGCATCGGGAATATAATCCTCCACACCAAACATCTTCGGCTGCGAAGGACCGTAGATATCGGCATCCAGCAAACCGACCCGAAAACCCATTCTGCTGAGCGTCACGGCCAAGTTGGCCGCTACGGTCGATTTACCCACACCGCCCTTGCCTGAAGCAACGGCAATCACCTTGGTAATATCCCCTGTGGTGGTTGTCTCCTTCCGGTCGGGGAGCTTTTTCTGACCACCCTCCTTGATCATGACCAACACCTTGGCTTCAGGGAAGTGCTCCTTGAGGAGCGCCTCGGCCTGGTTTTTAATCTTCACGGCAAAGGGATCGCGCTGCTTCTCGAAGCGCACCGAAATGGTGATGGCCGCCTCCGAGGCAGCAACCTGCTCGACTTGGCCTCCATCGACGATATTGAGTCCCGTCTCGGGATGAATAACCGTGCGGAGCAATCCTAAAATCTGTTCTTGCATAGGTACACTTTTTTCAACCTACAAATATAGCTGAAAAATTGATATAAATAAGGTATAAGTGCGCTTTTTTATCGAAAAACGATATAATATGATTTTTTTTTCTATCTTTGTAAATTGAAGGAAAAGTGTTTTGAAAAGAAAACTCTGAAAAAAAGAAACAATAAAACAAAATAGCGATGAAAAGTAGATTCTTTATTCTGTTGGCCGCTGTTGCTTTGGTGGCTTGTGCTCCGAAAGCGCCCGAAGTTCCCGCTTCGAAGAGGGCCATTGTACTCGAAGAGCTTGTCTTTGAAAACCAGCTGACGCGCGACTGCCACGCCTCGTCGCTCATCGAGTTGGAGAGTGGCGATTTGCTCTGCACCTGGTTTGGAGGTACGCGCGAGAGCCATCCCGATGTGCAGATCTGGGTTTCGCGCAAGCCCATCGGCGGTGTGTGGAGTGAGCCGGTACCGGTAGCCAAAGCCGAGGAGGAGCTGGGCGGTTCGGTCTTTAATCCCGTCATTGTACAGTGCGGTGGCGACACGTTGCAGCTCTACTACCTCTCGCCCGACATCAACGACGGTCGCATGATTACCTCCTGCGATGGGGGTCATACGTGGAGCAAATCGGTGGCGCTGGAAAAGGATTTCACCGGTCCGCTGGTAAATAAGCCGCTCTACCTGGCCGACGGAACGATCCTGGCCGGTGGCTCGATGGAGGGTGGCCCGGGTTGGCGCATCCATGTCGAGCGTTCGGAGGATCAGGGTAAAACCTGGACGCGTACCCCGATCCTGAACGATCCGAAGGAGTTCAAACTCATTCAGCCGACCTTCCTCAAGCACAGCGAGGAGAAGATTCAGCTCTTGGCTCGCTCGGGTGGTAAGACCCCCGATACGAAGATCGCCCAATGTTGGTCGGAGGATGGCGGAAAAACGTGGTCGGAGGTAACCAACACGACACTGCCGAACAACAATTCGGCCATTGATGCCGTGACGCTGACGGATGGTCGTCATCTGTTGATCTACAACCACTCGACGCGCGAAGACGAAACCTGCGGTCGCAAGGGTCGCGGCATCCTGACGCTGGCCATTACGGAGGATGGCGTAAATTGGGAGGCAGCCGCCGTCCTGGAGTATCGCACGGGTGCTGTGCAGTATTCCTACCCGGCAATCATCCAGACCAAGGACGGTTTGGTACACATCACCTACTCGTGGCACCGCAAGCGTATCAAGCACGTCGTGGTTGATCCCGCGAAGATCGACGGTGTGCCCATCGTGGATGGCGTATGGCCCAAGGAGGAGATGCCGTGGATTATGAGTGCAGATTCGATGGCCGTAAACAGCGGTACGGAGGTCAAGCAGTAAAAAAGTAAATTCAATTACACGAAAATAGGTGGGATTATGAAATTCGTAAAGGTTTTTCTGGCCGCACTGTTGGCCTTTGTAGCAGGAACATTTCTCTGTTTCTTCCTTTGGATTTTGGTTTTGGTCGGCATGGCCGGCTCGATGGGTGGCTCAACAGAGCCGGTGACCGACAACACGATCTTGAAGATCGACTTCTCGGAGATGATCACCGATTCGCCCTCGATGAATCCTTTTGCCGCGATTGATTTTCAGACGATGCAGTCCACGCCGCAACTTTCGTTCTTCTCGGCCCTGCGCGCCATTGACGCTGCGGCCACGGACGATCGCATCAAGGGTATCTACCTGCGCATGAACGGCTTGGGTGGCGTATCGGATACGGCACAGGCCGAGGAGTTGCGCGAGGCACTCAAGCACTTCAAGGAGAGTGGCAAGTTCATCATCTCCTACAACGAAACCTACGGTCAGGGTCAGTACTACCTGGCTACCGTGGCCGACAAGATCTATATGCAACCCGAGGGCACGTTCGACTGGGCGGGTCTTTCGTTGCAGTCGTTGTTCTTCAAAGGGTTGCTCGACAAACTCGGCATCGAGGTGCAGATCTTCCGCCCCACGGCCTGCAAGTACAAGAGTGCCGTAGAGCCGTACTTTCTGAAGAAGATGTCGCCCGAGAATCGCGCCCAAACCGAGGCGATGATCTCGTCGATGTGGCAGACGATTACGACGGCCATATCGGAGAGCCGCGGTGTGTCGGTCGAGGAGCTGAATCGGTTGGCCGACAACCTCTCGGTTATCCTGCCCGAGGAGGCTGTGAAGGCGGGTCTGATCGACGGCGTGAAGTACGAGGATGAGATGGAGACCGTCTTTGAGGAGCTGGGCGTTGAGAAGGGCTTGGATGACGAGCTGAACTTCGTTACGCTCGGTGGCTACGCTTCGCAGGTTGGTGCTGATGTGAAAAAGCTCACTGCTCCGGCTGTGGCGATTGTATATGCCGAGGGTCAGATTGTCGATGGCGAGGGCACGGATGGCATGATCTATGGCAACACGCTCGCTGCCAAGCTGCGCGAGGTGCGCCTCGACGAGGATGTGAAGTCGGTCGTACTGCGTGTCAATTCGCCCGGTGGTTCGGCCTTGGCTTCGGATCTGATTTGGCGCGAAATGGAGCTGCTGAAGGCCGAGAAGCCGGTGATTGTTTCGATGGGTGGCTATGCAGCCAGCGGTGGTTACTATATCTCGGCTCCGGCCGATGCCATCGTGTCCGATCGGATGACCCTTACCGGTTCGATCGGTGTCTTCGGTATGATCCCCAACTATGGCAAGGCGATGGAGCAGAAGCTCGGTATTACGATCGACGAGGTGAAGACCAACGCCTCGGCCGGTATGGGTGGTTTTAAGGCCCTCTCGCCGAACGAGCATCGAGCCATTATGCGCTCGGTGGATCGCGTCTATGAGCGTTTCACGAGCTTGGTGGCCGAGGGTCGCAACCTCTCGATCGAGCGCGTGCTGGAGCTGGCCGGTGGCCGTGTCTATACGGGTGCCGAGGCTTTGGAGATAGGTCTGGTCGATATGAACGGTGGTCTGAAGGCAGCGATTGCCGTGGCGGTCGAGAAGGCCGGTCTGGGCGAGGATTACCGCATCGAGGAGCGCCTGGAGCTGCCGACCGGTCTGGCCGCTTACCTCTCGGCATTCTCGGCGCGTGTGAAGGCTTCGTGGGAGGCCTCGGAGCTGGGCGTGGTGATGAAGGAGTACCGCGCTATTCAGGAGGCTTTGTCGCAGACGGGTGTGGTGATGTACTCGCCCGTGAAGGTGGAGTTCTAACCCCTGAAAATGTATGAGATTCACCGCATTTCTTCTCTTGCTCTTTGTGCTGGCAGGCTGTAATACAACGCCCGACGAGAGTCGTTACCGTGTCTTGGTATCGACCGACATCGGAGGCACAGACCCCGACGACAACCAGTCGATGACCCACCTGATGATGAACAGCGACCGCTTCCGTTTGGAGGGGTTGGTTTCGTCGCCCTCGTTTGGCGAGGGAAGCAAAGAGGAGATCTTGCGCATGATTGATCTCTACGCCCGGGATGAGGCGAAACTTCGCGCACACTACCCCGATCTGATGACCTCGGCCGAATTGCGTGCAATCACCAAGCAGGGGCGCAAGGGGGCTGCTCCGATGTGTGGCTACGGAGTGCCGACCGAGGGTTCGGAGTGGATTGTAAGGTGCGCCATGCAACCGAGCCGTGAGCCGCTCTATGTCTTGGTGTGGGGTGGTTTGGAGGATGTGGCACAGGCGTTGCACGACGAGCCGGCCATTGCCGAGCGCATCCGCGTCTATTGGATCGGCGGCCCGAACAAAAAGTGGAGCGTCAATGCCTATATGTATATTGTCGAGCACCATCCCGACCTCTGGATGATCGAGTGCAACGCCTCCTACCGCGGTTTTATCGCCTCGAAGGCGGATGGCTCTCACGAGGAGGGCTACTTCGAGCGCGAGATGGCTCAGGCTGGTGTATTAGGTCCCGACTTTGCGAATTATTACAAGGGCAGCATCAAGATGGGTGATACCCCCTCGCTGCTCTACATGATGCAGGGCGATCCTGCGGATCCAAGCTCGGAGAGCTGGGGCGGAATGTTCGAAAAACAGCACTTCTCGCCCCGCACCGTGTTCCATCGCCCGACCACCGAGGCCGATACGGTGGCTTGCTACTCGGTGATTGAGTGGCGTTTCCGCGGCCCGAAGATCGACAAGGAGATGGGTACGCCCGTCATGACGGCTACGATCGACCGCCAGCCGTGGGAGGGTTACTACCTCGAAGAGGGGGAGTATATGTTGCGCTATTCGCCCAAGCAGCCCGCCTCGCTCGACTATGTGATTACGTCCGAAATCGCAGAGCTGGACGGCCTTTCGGGTCGCTTTACGGTGGGCAGTGCATGGCCCGGAGAGCCGACTGAAGATAGCTTTAAGGTGTGCGAAAATTGGTTTACCGATGTGGCCGATCCCGCGCTCTTCGAGGGCAAGTGGCAAGGCGCGATGACGGTGCGCAAGTGGCGTCGGGAGGTCTTGGACGACTGGGCCGAGAGATGGCAAAAATTGACCGAATAGAAAACATAATACAATGGCAATCATTCGTTTAACGAAAGAATTTTCATTCGAGGCGGCACACGCTTTAGGGGGTTACGACGGCCCTTGCCGTGAGATTCACGGCCACTCCTACCGCCTCTTTGTGACCATCAAGGGTCGCCCCTCGTGTAACGAGAACGACCCCAAGCAGGGGATGGTGATGGATTTCGGGGTGTTGAAAAAGATCGTGGGTGAGGAGATCATCTCGCGCTTCGACCACGCCCTGGTGTTGCGCACGACCGCCGACGAGGAGCTGCGCAAGGTGCTTGCATCGCAGTTCGACAACCTCGTTGAGGTCGATTACCAGCCGACGTGTGAGAATATGCTCAACGACTTTGCCCGTCGCATCGCAGCGCGCCTTCCGGATGGGGTTATGCTCCACAGCCTACGCCTGCACGAAACGGCAAGCTCTTATGCCGAGTGGTTCGCTGAAGACAATTAAAATTCAAAATTAAAAATTGGGGGGGCGCAGGAGAAACATTAAGATACTTTAAGTCACCTTAAGTCACTTTCCTCTCTCTTTCCTCTTTCCTCTTTGCTTTTTGCTCTTATGAAGCGTCTTTTTCTGGTCGATGCTTATGCATTGATGTTCAAATACTACTACGCCTTTTTGGGTCGTCCGATGCGCAATCATGCGGGGATGAATACCTCGGTGGTCTTCGGTTTTGTGAAGTTCCTGCGCGACATTCAGAAGCGCGAGAAACCCGACTTGCTGGGTGTGGCGTTCGACCCCAAGGGAGGCTCGTTTCGCCGCGAACTCTACCCCGAATACAAGGCCAATCGAGCCGAAACGCCCGAGGATATCATCCTCTCGTTGCCCTATGTAAAGCGCGTCCTAGAGGCGATGTGCATCCCGATTTTGGAGGTGGCCGGCTTCGAGGCCGACGATGTGATCGGTACGCTGGCAATGAAGGGCTCTCAGGCGGGCTACGAGGTCTTTATGGTGACCCCCGACAAGGACTATGGTCAGCTTGTGCGCGAGAACTGCAAAATCTACAAACAGAAGGGCTCGGATGGCCAAATCGAGGTGGTGGATCGGGAGGCGATCCGCGAAAAATACGGCATCGACAATCCGCAACTCGTGCGCGATATTCTGGCCATCTGGGGCGATGCCTCGGATAATATTCCGGGTGTGCCGGGCATTGGCGAGAAGGGCGCTTGCAAGCTGGTGCATGAGTGGGTCACGGTGGAGAATATCCTCCAATTTGTCGCCTCGATCAAGGGTATGC
>CAYOEE010000069.1:0-5014 GCA_964402935.1 uncultured Alistipes sp.
GACGGAACAGCACCCAGTAGTCGGCCGGCGTGCGGGCAATCAGTTCGTCGATGCCGCCCAGCTTATAGAGTCCTGCCACGACGATCGTACCCGATACGAAGATCAGGAGCAACATCTGATAGACATTCGTGTAGGCCACGGCCTTCAGACCGCCCAGCATCGTGAAGAAGGCCGAGATGGCCAGCAGGATGAGGGCCGACTGCCACATTGGGATGTTGAAGACCTGACGAATCAGCACGCCACCGGCAAAGAGCGTCAGTGCGAGCCACGAAATCAGGATCGTCACGATCGTGTACCAGGCTAAGATGTTGCGGGTCGATTGCCCGAAGCGCTTGCCCATGAACTCGGGGAGCGTCGAGACCTTCGAGCCGAGGTAGCGCGGCGCAAAGACGAAGGCCAGCATACAGATAAAGATAAAGGCGTACCAGGCGAAGTTACCCGATACGATACCGGTCGTAAAACCGGCCGATGCCGAGGCGATCAGCATCGAAGGGCCGACGTTGGTGCCCCACATCGAGAAGCCGATGTGATACCAGCGCAGCGAGTTTTCAGCCAAAAAGAGCGAGCTTCCCTTCTTGCGTTGGGTGCTGGCCCAGATGCCGATGGCAAGGAGAATGACGAAGTAACCGATCAGGATACCCCAGTCCAGCCCTTGCAGGTAGTTGGCGTTAATCATGGGTATAGTTTTTAGGTTATTGATTGCTTAGCGATAGCGTTCGACGATCTTCAGGGCGCGGTCGATCTCCTGCTCGTTCTTGAAGTCCATCGAGAGGAGCATGCCCTCGGCACCCACGTTATCCAGGAGCGGTTCCAGCTCGTCGAGCGTCACCCAGTTGGCCTCTACGGACTTACCGCCCGCCTTGATGCGACGGTACAGATCGTACCACTTCGGATCACCGCCCTGCGGCTCACCAACGCCCGGTGTCCACTGGATGGCGTCCAGCTCCTCGATTTCGAGCAGCGCATCGAGGTGGCGAATAGCACCTACCCCGTCCAAGTGGTAGAGCGTGTAGTCGAGCTTTTGGCACTGCTCGCGGATGAAGGGTTGCACGAAACGACGGTAGTCCTCCTCCGAGATCATGATCGAGATATCGCTCTGGAGCTTGCTGACGCGTCCGGGGCCCCAAATCGAGAAGTAGCAGAAGGCCATGCCGTCATCCTCGCGGATGATGTCGTAAAGCTCGTCATAGACCTTGAAGTAGATCTCATTGACCTGCTTGAGCTGGTGCTCCAACAGGTCGGGATCCATCATCGTGTCGAGCAGGACGTTGTCCGTGCCGCGAATGGCGGCCAGCACATCCAAACCCTCCATCAGGTCTGGCATACCGACATAGTAGTTGCCCTTGGCGAGCGCTTTCGAGGCCTTCAATAGCTCTTTGTGGAGCTTCCAGGCGGGATTTTCGGGGTCGAAGAGGATATCTTCACCCACCGAGTCGGCCGGGTGAATCCAGATCGTATCTGCGCCACCTTCCAGCTTGCCACCCAAGATAGCGGCCAGCGAACCCGGGCCGAGCTGCGTGTTGGCTACGGGCAGGATGTCGGCCTTGAGCGACGAGTGGGCCACATAGTGGTCGAGCTGCGCGGCGCGCCATGCGGGGTCGAACCAGCGCTGGTTCATATCCTTCGGTTCGGCAGGTGCGGCCACCTCGGCATGGGGCGTAACCCCCTCCTGGAGGTGCTCCCACATCGTCAGTACGCAACCCTTGTGTTGCCACCAGGCGAGGTAGTTCTGCTTCGATTCCTCCCAATTATTTTTCCAAGTATGCATAGTATATGCTAGCTATTAAATCCGTTAAACGATTCGTCGATAATAAGTTTCTCGGCCTTCGAGAGATCCATCTCGTCGGTGTGTTGCGGGTCGAGGTCGGGGTAGATCGAAATTTCCGTGCCCTCCTTGACATAGAGCGGCATGCGCTCCAGGGGGCACTCCACGCCCTTCAGCCAGCGACCACCCTCGTAGCGCTCGCCTGTGAAGAAATCGACCCATCGGCCCTCCGGCAGATAGACATCGCGCTTATCGTCGCTGTTCATCACCGGAGCCACAAGGAACTTCGAACCGAAGTAGTACTCGTCGTCGATGTGCCACGCCTGACGATCGTCGGCATGGTGCATCATAAGGGCACGCACCATCGGGTAGCCCGTCTCGGTCGTCTTTTTGGCCTCCTCCAAGATGTAGGGCAAGAGGCGGTAGCGCAACTTCCACCAGCGCTTCACGAGGGGAGCGATTGCGGGGTAGTGCCACGGCTCACGCTTGAACGATCCGTGGTAGCGCATGTGCGAGGTGAAGACACCGAACTGCGTCCAGCGCATATAGACCTTCTCATCGAGGGGCGAGTTCATGAAGTTGGGCAGCGAGTGGAAGCCCGGGACATCGTGGCTCCAGAAACCGAAGCCAGAGAGTCCGAAGTGCAGACCTCCCTTCACCGAGCCGGCCATGCCGTCCCACGTCGAGGCCGAGTCGCCGCCCCAATGGAGCGGGTAGCGCTGGCAACCTGCCCAGGCCGAACGTGCCCAGACGATGCCGTCGCCCGTCACCTCCTTTGTGATTTCGTAGGCGGCCTTCTGGTAGAGGAGGGCATAGAGGTTGTTTAGCTCCTCGGGCTTCATCGCGTAGTAGTCGGCATCCATGTGGATATTCTCGCCAAAGTCGGTCTTGATGCAGACCACACCCATGTCCAGCAGCTCCTTCAAAAGACCCTTGTACCAGGCCGTAGCTGCGGGGTAGGTGAAGTCGATCGTACCGGCATAGTCCAGGGTCGAGAAGTTCGAGCCTTCGGCACGCTCCTGCTCTTTCGTCAGGGGCGCGATGTAGCGGTTCTCCTTCGCCTCGGTGATCTGCTCCGCGCCCTCGGCAACATAGGGAAGCTGCCAGAGCGATACGCGGTAGCCGTCCTCCTTCAGCCCCTTGAGGAATCCCACGGGATCGGGGAAACGCTCGGGGTTGAACTTCCACTCGCAGAGCCAATCGGTGCGGAACCAACCCGTGTCGAGGTGGATCACATCGCAGGGGTACTTCTCCCGACGCAGGCGGTCGCAAATCTCCTGTACCTCGTCGGCCGAGAAGTAGGTCATGCGGCTCATCCAGATACCGAAGCTCCACAGCGGGGGCAGTGACGGGAAGCCCGTCAGTGTGCGGTAGTTGTAGAGGATGCGCTCAGGCGAGGAGCCACCGATGAGGTAGGCATCCACCCCGGGCGCTTCGTTCAGGAACTGCACCGAGCGAGTCGAGTGGTCGGCCAGCGAGAGCTTGCAGTAGCGGCTCGTGTGGTAGAAGACGCCATACAGGCGGCTCGAGAGGTAGAAGGGGATATTCTTGTAGGCTCGGCGGTTGTTTACGCCCTGTCCGTCCTGGTTCTTGAGGTAGAAAGTGTGGCCCGAAAGGTCCATCTTCGTGAAGCGCTCACCCGTACCGGCAAAGCACTCGTCGTGCTTGCACTCAAACGAGAGGGTTGTGCGATCCACCGCACCCTCCGTCGTGCAGTAGGCCAGCGGCAGTGCATCGTAGCGCGGGGGCGAGAAGTGGTCGTAGGCCGAGAGTGTCACGGGCTTGTCGAGGCGGCCATCGGGGTAGAGCGTCAGGTCGATCGTGGGCTGCGGGGCGGGTTGCAGGTCGCTCCAGAAGTCGATCACGGCCTCCTTCAGATTGAGCTTGCCGCGCAACGTGCCGTGCGCATCGTGGAACGACCACACGTCCTCCTCGAACGAGGCCGTAAGGGGCATCTTCTGCACCGAGGGGGCGTAACAGAGCATCTCGCTCTCGTCGCTCGGCAGCGTGCCGTCGGTCGAAAGGAAAAGACGCACGATCTCCTCGCCATAGGCGCGCAGGATGAGCGTGTGGCTCTGCTGCTCGGCCTTTGTGTCGGCGGCCATGTCGGCTGCGAGGAGTTGCTTTTGGAAGGGTACGCGGATATGAACGTCGCCCTCGATAACCTCGACCGAGGTGGGTTTGTAGGCTTTCCAGAGTGCTTCATCGACCTGCAAGGCAGGGTCGAAGTCCAGGAAATCAAAAAGGTGGTAATTGGTTTGTTTCACGTCGTTATTGGGTTTGTTAGTATAGATCTATGTTTTGGCGCTCCTGCTCGGCCTGGCGCAAAAGCTCCCGCCGATTGACGGCCGTGGAGTTCTCGCCCTCGAAACGAATCTTCGGGCCGGGGTTGTTGAAGCCGAACGAGTCGGGAATCTCGCACCAGTTGTTGCG
Organism: uncultured Alistipes sp.; assembly: GCA_964402935.1. Classification (GTDB taxonomy): domain Bacteria; phylum Bacteroidota; class Bacteroidia; order Bacteroidales; family Rikenellaceae; genus Alistipes. Next base: position 4,199 of record CAYOEE010000069.1, read on the forward strand.
GATCGTGTAGCCGTCCGTGGCCGCATCGAGGTAGATGCAGAAGGCGCGGTGGTTGGTGGCGTAGGGTGCCTCCGCGGGGGAGAAGATGATGTTGTTCTCGATCGTCGATTTGGGTTGGTTCGAGAGGGTGTAGATGCCGCCCGTGTCGTAGAGTTGGCGGGCATAGTTGCGCACCGTGTTGTAGGCGATGCGGTTGCGCTTCATCCCCGTCTTGTGCTTCGTCCAGCCCCAGCCGACGGCAATTGCCGAGTAATTGACCCCATCGACCGTGTTGCTGACGATCTCCGTGTCGCTCACATAGCCGCAACCGATACCCACTGCACCCCAATCCTCGCGCGTAGCGTTTGAGATGTGGTTGTGGCTTAGGCGCAGGTGGGTGCAGAAACCCTCCCGGGAGCCGATTTGGTGGTAGGGGATATGCACTTCGGTCGGGCCTTCGCCAAACGAGCCGGCCAGGAGCGCCGTGCCACCGATGTTGCGGAACGTGCAACCGATGACCGCGGTGTAATGTACGTTTGAGGCCAAATCGAGACCCGTCGAGCCGAGGGCTACGAAACAGCACTCCGAGAAGCCGATGTGGTTGGCGTTGCGTACCGATACGGCCGCCTCGGGACGCACGATCCACGCCTGATTTTCAAGCCCCTTATCCCAAGGGAAGCCCTCCTTTTCGTAGAGTTTGTAGCCGTCAATAAAGGGAAAACCGCCCTGCAGGGTGACGTGACCCTGCGTCGAAGGACGATTCCAAGCCGTGTCGGCAAAGGTAAGCCCCAGGAAGTAGATGTATTCGACCGCTTTTTGAGGCGCTCCCTCGATCGT
>CAYOEE010000069.1:5114-7694 GCA_964402935.1 uncultured Alistipes sp.
GCGCGCCATCTTCCCCTCGCCAAATTGGTTGGCGCGGAAGAGTTTGCCGCCGAAGCCCCACAGCTGACGCGTGTAGAGCGGTCGGCTATGCTGTTTCGGGGCGTCGGTCACCCAGCAGTTGCCCACGCGCGTCCAATTCGTCAGGGGCGTACTGCCGACGATAAAAACCTTCTCCTCAGCACCCTCTACGGGCGAAAGCGTTGTGGGAGAAAGCTCCGTGCCGCTGTCCTCGGGGCGGATATAGATCGGCCTGTCGAGCGTGTAGCGACCCGCCTCAAAGAGGATATGGATACCTCCTGCGGTGCGCTCGTCGGCCGTGCGACGCCACTCACGCGCCATCTTCAGCGCGGCATGGGGCGTCTTGAGCGGTCGCTCCTTGCTGCCGTCGGCACGATCATCGCCCGTAGGCGAGAGATAGATGTTTCCCGCCAGAAGCAGGGTCGGCAACGTAAGGCCGCAAAGGAGGGTCAGCAGACGTTTCATAAGCGATGTGTTTGATAAATCAAACAAAGATACGAAAATGAATTAAGAATACAAAATTATTTGGTGGCTCCGGTTGCCTCAGCAGCCACAGTCTTCCCTTTGGTCCTAAATTTTAAATTTTAATTTTTAATTCTGAATTTTATTGTGTATATTCGCACAATAATTGGCAAATAACAAACACAATCGAAATTATGAACGAAATCCTTGAAAAACTTTTCACCTGCATCGAATTTGGTAAGATCAATACTGCTTCGCCCTATCCGCCCCAAATGCGTGGCCAGGAGGGTGCCATGGAGCTGACGAAACAGGCACTCGATAGCGGCATTGCCCCCTCGGAGATTATGGATCAGGCGTTGATTCCCGCCATGACGCGCGTGGGTCAGAAATTTACCGAAGGTCAGGTATTTGTGCCCCAGATGTTGCTCTCGGCCAAGGCTATGAATGCTGCCCTGACGCATATCAAGCCCTTCTTCCAGTCGGGTGAGGTGCAACGCAAGGGTACGGTGATCATCGGTACGGTCTTCGGTGACCTGCACGACATCGGCAAGAACCTCGTCTGCATGATGGTCGAGGGCGCCGGTTGGGAGGTTGTCGATTTGGGTGTCGATGTGTCGGCCGAGAAGTTCCTCGCCGCTCTGGAGGAGCATCCGGGTGCTCACATCGGTCTTTCGGCCCTGCTGACCACGACGATGACCAACATGAAGACGATCATCGACAAGGTGCACGAGACGCACCCCGAAGTGAAGTTCATCGTGGGTGGTGCGCCCGTGTCGGCCGAGTTTGCCAAGGAGATTGGCGCAGACGGCTATGCAGCTGATCCGCAGGATGATATCAAACTGCTGGAGAGTTTCTTGAACGCATAATTGCATAACGAACAACAAGATGAAAAAGTGGATCGATTCGCTCATGGCGAGCGATAAACGCGTGGCTGTGCCCATCATGACCCACCCGGGTATCGAGTATATCGGTAAGACGGTGCGCGAGGCGGTGACCAATGGCGAGGTGCACGCTGCTGCCATTGAGGCGCTGGCTCAGCGCTATCCCTCGGCCGCTTCGACGGTGATCATGGACCTGACGGTCGAGGCCGAAGCCTTTGGCGCCAAGATTCTGATCCCCGAGGAGGAGATCCCCACCGTGACCGAACGCCTGGTGTCGGATGCTGCTTCGGTGGAGGCACTGGCTGTCCCCTCGTTGGAGGTAGGTCGCGTGCCCGAGTACCTGAAGGCCAACCGCTTGGCCGTGGAGAAGATTACCGATCGTCCCGTTTTGGCGGGCTGCATCGGACCCTTCTCGCTGGCGGGTCGCCTGTACGACATGAGTGAAATCATGGTGGCGATTTACATCGAGCCGGATGTGATCATGGCTCTCTTGGATAAGTGTACGGCTTTCTTGATTGACTACTGCAAGGCGCTGAAAGCGACGGGTGTTGCGGGTGTTGTGATGGCGGAGCCGGCTGCCGGTCTGCTGTCGGACGAGGACCACATGGTCTATGCTACGCCCTACGTAAAGCAGATCGTGGAGGCGGTGCAGGACGATGACTTTACGGTCATTCTGCACAACTGCGGCAACATGGGTCAATGTACTCACGCCATGGTCGAGTGCGGTGCGCGTGCCCTGCATTTCGGCAATCGGGTCGATATTCCGCAGGCTCTTACCGAAGTGCCCGAGGAGATGCTCGTGATGGGTAACCTCGACCCCGTGAATGTCATGAAGCTGGCGACGCCCGAGGCTGTAGCGGCGGCTACGACCGACCTTTTGGAGAAGACGACCGGCGCGAAAAACTTTGTGATTTCGACCGGTTGCGACCTGCCGCCTGCCGTTCCCGAAGCCAACATCAAGGCCTTCTTCGAGGCGGTCGAAAAGTACAACGCACGGTAGGTGGCGCACGCGTTCCATACCTACCGTTTTCGCTATGGCGAGGTGCTTCCCTCGCTTGATGAGCTGGCTCGGTATCTTCATATGGAGGAGGATACCGAGAATCCGGCTTATCTTTTTATGCAAGAACGGATTGCGGAGCTTACGTCAAGTGATTTAGAGGCGGTTGGAGGCTACTCGATCGGTGTGATTGATGAGTTGAATTTGCAGGCCGGAACGCTG
>CAYOEE010000070.1:0-7587 GCA_964402935.1 uncultured Alistipes sp.
CTCTTTGACCTGCCTGCGGCAGCTCGACTTTGCTCCGCCTCGGCAAAGTCTGCAAGCAGCCTCTGCGCTCGGCTTAATCGCAAAGTTATCTCTTTCCTCTTTCCTATCTAATCTGCCAAGATTTTCACCGGCATACCTACATAAATATAGCACACAAGGCGCAGCAGGTCGTCGTTCGCAAGGCGGATGCAGCCCTCCGTGGCGCGGGAACCGATCGACGAGGGCAGGTGCGTGCCGTGGATGCCGATACCGGTATGAGGGTTGGTCCAAAGGCGGATAAAGTACGGTCCATACGCGCCGTCAATCTCGCCCAGACCATCCTTGAAATCGTGCTTCCAGCGCGACGAGTCGTTGATCTCGCGGATCGTAAAATCACCCTCGGGGGTCTTCATATCCCCCTCCTTTTCCTTTTGGCCGTAATTTTTGCCACACGCAATCGGGAGCACAAGCATCGGACGCGAGATCGAATCGAGCACCGTGAGCGTCAGCTCCCGTTTCGAAATCTCGATCGAACCTGAAAGACGCTGTGGCACGGCCACCTCAACCACCTTTTCGACCGGTAATTCGACCGTCACCACACGTTCGGCAACACGCACTGCCGAGGGATTTTTCTGCGTAGCACAAGCGACCATCGTCACTGCGAGGAGCAGCATTAAAAGTTGTTTCATAGTGGGTTATTCTGATTGATTGTGTTACTTGTAGATCAGCACCTCGGGGCGCTGGGGCGTATAGCGGAATCGTTGCATATCCGGCTCGCTCGACAGACGTATCCAATCGCTTGCCGCCCAGCCGTGACGCCCGAAGGCGATGCCGAGGCGAATCTGCAAGGTGCGGAAAACGAGGCGTTCGTTACGCAGGCGTACACCGAAGCCGAAGGCGCACCAGGGATCGTTCTTAAAGACATTGTCGTGGTAGCCCAGCAGACCGCCATCGAGGAATGAAAAGAGGGTCATCTTGAAGCCCAACGGCTCGTAAGGGGTAAAAAAGACCGTCTCGGCATTCAGCACCAGGCGCGTCGTACCCAGCAGATCCTCGTCCAACACACGGGGGCCGGCATATTTGGTAAATTCGAGCCACTCATCCGCTCCGCTCAGGCGATCCCACCCCTGCGTATAGCCCAGCTGGATAATTTGACGCACATGCGTGCGACGCATCTTATAAAGATTCGAAAACCACTCCAAGCGGGCATCGAGCGCCGCTTGTCGCCACTCGTTATCCTCGTTGATGAAGCTACCCACTTCAAACCGTCCCATCAGGTATCCCATGCGCAGAAAACCGCCCATCGTATGTGAAAGTCCGAGGTAGAGATCCTCGCCAAACTCACCCCACCGATAGCCGGCCGTGAGTTCACTCCGAAAACCGGCCGAGAGGTACTCGCGCTTTCCGTAGCCATACATCATCGTGGCCGAGTAGAAGTGTTCGCGGTAGAGACCCAATCCCATGAGCCACAGATCACTATCATGCAGTGCCGGGTGCATCGTCGGGGAGGCATCGTCGGGTCGTAGGAGGGAGCGATAGTAGCGATAGCGCCCCGTCATATAGAGGCTGGCATCCACCGAGGGCAGATAAAGCGAATAGCCACCCCACAGGTCGATCTTGCGGCTATTGACCAGCTCGGTCGTATCCCGATCCGGGAAGCGGTGTTTCTCCTTCGAGCGGCGATACTCCGCGCCCACCTCGTAGTCCGTCGTGCGGAGAAAATCCTTCTTCAGAAGCAGGGCAAAGCGCGAACGATCGAACTCCTTACCCGCCTCAAAACCAAACTCATAGAACGAACCCCACATATTGGGAACGCGGTACTCGACAAGATTTCCCCCGTAGTCGAACGTGCGGTAATTGAGGTTGGTTTCGAGCCTCAGCTCATGACCACGACCCCAGAGGTTCGACTCCGAAAGACCGAACGAGAACTCCCCGCCCGAATGGACACCCGCATCGACATCAATCGTCCAATTGTCGCGTGTGCGAATCACCACATCGACGCGCGTCGTATCGAGCGTATCGGGGACAATGCGCACATCGACATCCGAGATGTAGCGACGCGATTGCAGAAGTTGCTTATTTCGAGCCACCAGGTCGGGATCAAGCGGATCACCCACACCAAAGAGCAGATCGCGGTGGATGATCCGATAGCGGGTCAGCGTATGAAGGTTATTGGCGGCACGTTCCCACCAGTTGCCCTCCTTGTCAAAGGGGTGGAGGCGCTCGATCGTGATTTTGCGAATCTCGCGGCCGGCATAAGGGCGCATCGGGCCGGCTTCATCGACGACGCGGGCACGATGCGTCGTGTCGCGCACCGGACGACGAAACAGCGAGCTGTAAAGTGCCTTGGTGAGTTTGCGACGGCTTGTTTTGGCACGAATGCTGTCGTAGAGGCGATCCGTTCGTTGCAGTTGTGCGCTATCGATCGCAAGGCTGTCAATCGACTCCTGAGGGAGAAAGCGCGAGGGGCTTCGGCGCGCCTTGGGAGGATCGTCGGCACGCACCGACTGCGCTCCACACAGGGCGAGCAACAACCAGAAAACAACTATGCATCCTCCTCCACGCATCCACCTGAAATCGAATCAAAAACAAAACGGAGAGTCGTTAGCGACGCGCCACGGCACGCAAAGCCTCCACCACACGACGAATCGTGGGATAGCTCTCCTTCAAATAGTGCTCCACATCGTTCGGCGTACACCAGGCCACCTCAACAATTCCCTCCTCGGTCTGCGGTTTCAGCTCACCGCGCTCGGTCGAGCGCAACAGGTACCAATGGGTGCGTTTCAGCTCCCAGCGTTGGGTTTTGGGGAAGAAGTAGGCGTGCCAGGTATCGCACAAGGGGCGTAGCACGGAGGCTTTGACACCCGTCTCCTCCTCGATCTCACGCTCGGCACAACGATCGAAACTCTCGCCCGCCTCGACGTGCCCTTTGGGAAGGTCCCAGCGTCCGTTGCGACGGATCATCAGCCACTCACCACGCCCATTGACCGCTACCCCGCCGGCCGCCTCGACCACATGGAACTCCTCGCTCAGGCGACGAAACGCAGCATCGGGATCGTCACATAGTACGGTCAGGGAGTTGTGAATTTCGAAAAAATTCAGTATCTTCGCTCTTGTGAGCGAACGGGCCTCGTCGGCAGGGATCGCAAAATCCGCCGACTTTGTACGCACACGACTGAATGTGAGCGACTTATCTTGAAAATAGATCGTCTGTTCCATACCTTGACTATTGGACTACAAATTTAAGCATAAACACGAAAAACCGCAACGAAAATGAAAAAAATCCTGCTCATGATGGCTCTTGCTGCATTGGGGCTGCAATCGTGTCAAGAGAACCGACCGGCTCCGCTCACGATCGACAATACCCTCACGGCTCAGGAGAAGGCCGAGGCTCGTCTAACGCCCGAGGTGATCTGGAAATTCAGCCGCGCCTCGCAATCCTCGCTTTCGCCCGATGGCGAGTGGTTGCTCTATGCCCAGACCGACTATTCGATGAAGGAGAACCGCGGTGTGACGACCCTTTGGAAGGAGCACGTTGCGACCAAGGAGGTTGTAAAACTCACCGACACCTCCTCGACCGCTACCGCCCCCGCATGGAGTGCCGATGGCAGCTCGATCTACTTCCTCTCGAACCGCAGTGGCTCGATGCAGCTCTGGAAGATGACGGCCGAAGGCAAGGATCCGCAACAGATTTCCGACTTCGGATTCGATATCGAGGGCTACGGCATTGCACCCACGGGTGACAAGGCGTGGTATGTACGCACGGTGCATGTGGCCGATCGTCGCTCGGCCGATGTGCACAAGGATATGGATAAGTCGAAGGCCAGAATCTACGACGACCTGATGGTACGCCACTGGGACTATTGGGAGGAGGGCGACTATCGCCACATCTTCGTAGCCGACATCCAACAGGGCAAGCTCACCGAGGGCGTCGATATCATCGGCGCAGAGGCCGCCTGGGATGCTCCGCTAGCTCCCTATTTCGATATGGCCGAGATCGCCTGGAACAATGCCGGTATGGTATTGGCCTACACGGGTAAGCCCTTGACGGGTACCGAATATGCCGTTTCGACCGACTCGGATATCTACCTCTACGACGTAGCCTCGGGTACGACGAAGAACATCTGCAAGCCCTCGGAAGAGGCACGCGATGTCATGCCGGGCTATGACAAATACCCCGTCTTCTCGCCCTCGGACGAGTGGATCGCCTTCCGCTCGATGCGTCGTGCCGGCAACGAGTCGGACAAGGAGCGTCTGTTTGTCTATAACACCACGACGGAGGAGATGCGCGACCTGACGGCCGACTTCGACTACAACGCCGCCAACACCGTTTGGAACGGCAACGAGGAGCTTTACTTCATCGCCCCGATCGAGGCCACGCACCAGATCTGCCGTGTGAAGCTCACGGACAGCGAGGTGGAGGTGCTCACGAGCGGTGACCACGACATCAACGCCTTCACGAAGGTCGATAACACGATTGTTGCCGAGGTGACGCGCCTGACGATGGCTACCGAGTTCTTCACGATCGACGCCCAAAACGGTGCGATGGCACAGCTCTCCTTCATCAACCAGCCGATCTACGACCAGCTGACGCTCGGCGAGGTACAGAAGCGTTGGGTGAAGACCACCGACGGCAAGCAGATGCTTGTCTGGGTGACCCTGCCCCCCAACTTCGATCCCGCAAAGAAATACCCCACCCTGCTCTATTGCCAGGGCGGCCCGCAGAGCGTTGTTTCGCAGTCGTGGAGCTACCGCTGGAACTTCCAACTCATGGCCGCACAGGGCTATGTAGTCGTTTCGCCCAACCGTCGCGGTCTGCCGTCGTTCGGTCAGGAGTGGCTCGATCAGATTTCGGGCGACTACTCGGGTCAGAACATCCGCGACTACCTCGCAGCCATCGACGATGTGGCCAAAGAGCCGTGGGCCGATGAGGAGCGCATGGGATGCGTAGGTGCTTCGTATGGCGGTTATTCGGTCTATTTCCTGGCCGGTCACCACGAGAAGCGCTTCAAGGCCTTCATTGCCCACTGCGGTATCTTCAACTTCGAGTCGATGTACGGCCATACGGAGGAGCTTTGGTTTGTCAATAACGACTACGGTGGCTCGTATTGGGATATGAAGAACGCCACGGCACAACGCTCGTATGCCAACTCGCCCCATAAGTTTGTCAATAAGTGGGATACGCCGATCCTGATCATCACGGGCGAGTACGACTACCGCATCCCCTACACGCAGTCGCTCGAGGCCTTCACGGCTGCCCGCCTGAAGGGTATCCCCTCGCGCCTGGTATCGTTCGAAAACGAGGCGCATCAGGTCTTCAAGCCTCAGAACTCGCTCGTTTGGAATCGTGAGTTCTTCGGCTGGCTCGATAAGTATGTAAAACAGTAATAGCAACCTACGCACAAACCACGTACAATCATGCGAAAACTACTCTACTTCCTGCTGGCGGTACTCCTGACCACGGGCTGCTCGGATGAGTATGACGACTCGACGTTGCGCAACGACCTGGAGGAGCTGCGCCGGCGCATCGAGGCGGCTCAAGCCTCGCTCACGGCCATCAACAACGACCTCAGGAGCTATCAAACCCTGCTCGAAACGCTCCAAGGCGTGCGTTACATCATCTCCGTAGGCGAAAGTGGCGGCGTGCTGACCATCACCTACAACGACGGCTCAACGACCACCCTTACGCCGGGCACAAAGGGCGAGACGGGCGACGTAGGCGCTATCGGGCCGGAGGGCCAGATGGGTGAAATCGTGATGCCGCTCTTAAAGATCGACCCAACGGACGGGTATTGGTATGTTTCGCAGGACGGTGTGACGTGGCAACTGCTGCTCGACACGGCAGGAAATCCCGTACAGGGACTTGGTAATCAGGGCACGACGGGCAGTACAGGTCAAGCCGGAAGCGTAGGCGTAGCCCCCACGCTGGGGATCAACGAATATGGTTTTTGGACGATCGACCTCCACGACGGCAACGGTCCGCAACTGCTCACCGACACCAAGGGACAGGCCGTGGTGGCCGATCCCTCGAAAGTGCCGACCGGCTTTTTCTCGAAAGCCGAGCTGAACGAGGAGGGCACGATGCTCACGGTGGTGCTCATTACGGGCGAGGAGCTGACGCTCCCGATCGTCGGAGGAATCCGCTTCACGCTCACGGCCGAGGCGACGGAGAGTTTCAAGCCGAACGAAACGCGCGCCTTTGCGCTCGAGCAGCAGGGCATTGCCGAAATTGCCATCGAGCGACCCACGGGTTGGCGCGTGCAGGTTGGCGACAACACGGTCACGATCACCGCACCGGCCTCGACAAGCGAGGGGACGATTACGCTCTACGCCTCGACCCCCTCGGCTCTGCTTAAGCTCGCCTCGATCGAGGTATCGTGCAAGGCCTCGACGGGCGATGTGGATGCAACCATCTGCTACGGCTATGGCGAACTGACAACGGGCGGTGCAGGGGCTACGGCCGCCAACACCCACCACTTCGACACGGGTACGGCCTTCCGCGACTGGCTCAAACTGCGCGAGAAGAACAAATCGACCACCCCCGCCATCGTATGGCTCAGTGGCACGTTTACCGCCTCGGACGGACGCGATTCGGACAGTCCTTGGTTTGACATCAAGCGCACGAGCAACATCACGATCTACGGCACCGATTCGTTCAAGATGCAGAACGTCGGCTTCTTCCTCAACGAGGCCGAGAACATCATCCTGCGCAACATCTACATCGTCATGCCGAAGGCCGACAACGGCGCGGACGGCATCTCGATGCAGGAGAGCAAAAACGTGTGGGTCGATCACTGCACCTTCGAGTCGGTGAATCAAGAGAAGGATTACGAGGATGGTTCGTGCGACATTACCCACGCCACGAGTGGCGTAACCGTGTCGTGGTGTCACTACATCAAGACGCAGAAGTCAAGTCTTGTGGGGCACTCGAACTCCAATTCGGAGGACAAAGCCATCACAGCTACGTTCCACCACAACTTCTTCGACGGATCTTCGTCGCGCCACCCGCGTGTGCGATTTGGCAAGGTGCACGTCTATAACAACTTCTACAACGGCTGCACGACCTACGGCGTAGGCAGCGCCTACGAAGCGATGGTACTCGTCGAGCACAACGCCTTCGACAACGTACATCTGCCGACCGACATCTGCACCTTCCCCGCCAAACAGAGCGGCTCGTCATGGGTATCAAACCTCCAGGGCAGTGAGGCAGGCTACCTCTATGCCGCGAACAACGAGTTCACGAACATCCCCTCGAACGCCTCCGACCCCTATCCCTTCACGAACGTGGAGTGGAAAGCCTACGGGGGCGAGAAACTCTCTGTGGCCTTCGTCTATGCCGATTTCGCACCGACCTATACCTATGTATATAACCCCGCCTCGGAGGTGGCCGAAATTGTGCGTGCCGGTGCCGGTGTGGGCAAGATGGAGGGTTACGCCACAGCACCCTTTGCGGCCGATAACGGCACAAAGTAGAGTTGAAAGTTGAAAGTTGAAAGTTCGCGCAACAAAATGGGGAATAGCCAACGGTAAAGGCTATTCCCCATTCATTTTGTGGTAATGATGCAAAAAGTGGCGCTTTTTGATTTCTAAATTAAGGGCGAGAGATGC
>CAYOEE010000071.1:0-7563 GCA_964402935.1 uncultured Alistipes sp.
AGTGGAAAGTGGAAAGTGAAAAGCGGAAAGTGGAGAGTTGGGTGGTGGGGTGTTTGATGTGTGTAAACGCGTTGCGAGTGAGCGGGTTGTGGTGTGTAGTTTGGGCGGAATCGTGTTTCGAATAAATACAAAGCAGTGCACAAAAGGATTTCAATATATTATTGTATAACCCGAATTTATTATTATCTTTGCCCTTGATACGGTGTGAGTAGATTGGTGCGGCGCGGCCCGATACCGAAAAACGCCACCTCGCAGGTGACGTTTTAGCGTGATCCCGTGGAGACTCGAACTCCAATCGTAAGAACCGGAATCTTATATTCTATCCATTGAACTACGGGACCGGCAGGGCAAAGGTGAGAAAAAAAATTAATTGTTGCAAATAAAATGCACGAAAACAAGAATTGGCAACGTTTACAAGCAGTGATCAATTGGGCGGGGATGTCGGCCAACCATTTCGCGTGCCATATCGGGTTGTCGCGCAGCGAAAATCTCTATCAGATTAAGCGCGGCAACAACGGTATATCGCTCAATTTGGCCCAGCGCATCGTGGAGCATTTCCCGCAGGTGAGCAAGCTGTGGCTGCTCACGGGCGATGGCGAAATGTTGCATGAAGAGCCGCAAAACGGCGTGTGGGTTCCCTTCTATCGCCTTGATGCTGAGTGCTCTATCCGTCACTTGGCCGAGCATGAGGCCGAGTGCCGTCTTCTCCTGCCCGATGCGACGCACTGCGATGTGGCGATGCTCTACATGGGCGATGCCATGGGGGATCGGTTGCCGAGCGGAACGATCGTTTTTCTGACGCAAGTGTTGCCCTCGCACCTGATTCCAGGCAAGGAGTATTTGGTTTGCGGCAAGCAGTTTGATGCGTTGCGTGTGGTGCGCTCTGCGCGGGGCGGAAAACTGCGAATGGTGGCCGGCGACAGGAAGAAATACGACGATGTGGAGTTGCTTCGGGAGGAGATCGAGGCGCTCTATTTGGTGTGTGCAAAGATGATTATGAACTAAACAAATAACAAAGCGATGTTTTCAGGAATTGTGGAGGCGATGGCCGAGGTGGTGGCCATTCGCGAAGATAGGACCAACAAAGATTTTACGATGCGCTGCCCCTTTACGGCAGAGCTGAAGATTGACCAAAGTGTGGCTCACAACGGCGTCTGCCTGACGGTGGTTTCGATCGAGGACGATTGTTATGTCGTGACGGCCATGAAGGAGACGCTCGACCGCTCGAACCTCGGTGTTTTGAAGGTGGGCGATCGGGTCAATGTAGAGCGCTCGATGCGCCCCGAGGCTCTTCTGGATGGCCATATCGTGCAGGGTCATGTCGATCAGACGGCTCGCTGCACGAAGCGCGAGGACGCCGATGGAAGCTGGTATTTTACCTTTGAATACGAGCCGCAGGGTGGCGGTATGACGACCGTCGAGAAGGGTTCGGTGGCTGTGAACGGCGTGAGCCTCACGGTCTGCGATCCGACCGAAAATTCGTTCCGCGTGGCGATCATTCCCTACACCTACGAGCATACGAATTTCCACGCCATTGAGGTCGGCACGGTCGTGAACCTTGAGTTCGACATCGTGGGTAAGTACATTGCCCGCCTGATGGAGAACTACCTCCGCAAATAACCCGAAAAACGAACCATACCTTATATATAATATGAAGATCAAAACCAAAGAGCTGGCCTCGGCCCTCATCGCCCTGTTGGCAACGGCAGTCGTAGCCGTTGTGCTGATTCGGTGTCATGTGCAGTGGTTGCCGATGCTGCTGACCCTGGTCGGCACCTTCGCGCTGCTTTTTGTCGTGGCCCTGCTGCTGATTCGGAAGTATGTGGCTTACAAACTGAAGCCGATCTACTCGATTGTCCTTTCGCGCGATGTGAGCACGCACGAGATGCTGGATAAGTTGCAGGATCAGCGCGTGGAGCACCTGGGTGAGGAGCTGACCGCCTGGGCCGATACGAACGACCGCGAGATCACGCGTCTGAAGGAGGCCGAGACCTTCCGCAAGCAATACCTGGGCAATGTGGCGCACGAGTTGAAGACCCCGATTTTCAACATCCAAGGCTATATTTCGACCCTTTTGGATGGTGGCTTGGAGGATCAGCTCATCAATCGCACCTACCTCGAACGTGCCGAGAAGAGCATCGTCCGCCTGATCAACATCGTGAGTGACCTGGATACGATCAACAAGCTCGAGAGCAACATGAACAGCCTTTCGCGCGACACGTTCGACGTGGTGGCTTTGGCGCGAGAGATCGCCGAGCAGGTGGAGATGGAGGCCTCGAAGCGTCGCATCACGGTCGAGGTGAAGGGTGGCGATAACCTTCCGTCGCCCTTCTGGGTATCGGCCGACAAGCACTATGTGGGTCAGGTACTGGTTAATTTGGTCATCAACTCGATCCGCTACGGCAAGGAGGGGGGTAAAACCCGCCTGAAGTTCCGCGATATGCTGGATAAGATTTTGATCGAGGTGGAGGACAACGGCCAAGGCATCGCCAAGGAGGATCAGCCCCGCATTTTCGAGCGTTTCTATCGTGCCGATAAGGGACGTTCGCGCGAGCAGGGCGGTACGGGTCTCGGCCTGGCCATCGTGAAACACATCATCGAGGCACATGGTGAGCGCATCACCGTGCGCAGTGAGCAGGGGGTTGGTTCGACCTTCTCGTTCACGCTCAAGAAAGTTCCCGTGCGCGAGTTGGATAAGCAGTAAAAGGTATGTTACAGACTCTTTCGGTGGTTTGGGATTTTGATCCCGTACTCTTCCGCATCGGATCGCTCGATATCCGTTACTACGGCTTGATGTGGGCCTTGGCGATTTTGATTGCCGCCAAGTTCTTCGATAATTTTGTCAAGCGCGAGGGGCTTCCCGCGTCGGTTTCGGAGTCGATCTTCCTCTATGGTACGCTCGGCACGATCATCGGCTCTCGCCTGGGACACTGCCTCTTCTACGATCCGGGGTATTACCTCGCACAGCCGTGGACGATTCTCACGGAGTTCCGCGATGGCGGTATGGCCTCGCACGGTGCGGCAATCGGTATCCTGGTCGGACTATGGCTCTTTTCGCGCAAAAACAAGCTGCCCTACATCTGGTCGCTGGATCGTATTATTATCGGCGTGGCGATCGGAGGTGCGCTGGTGCGCTTCGGTAATCTCTGCAACTCGGAGATTTTCGGTGAGGCCACGACCCTGTCGTGGGGCTTCGAATTTGTCCGCTCGTCGAAGTGGCTCAACGAGTATGCTCCGGCTGCGGTGCATCCGACGCAGATTTATGAGGCGCTCTGCTACCTGATCGACTTCGTGGTGGTGACCTGGATGTACTATGGCCGCGATCTGGCACGTCGCCGTCCGGGTTTGATCTTTGGCGTGGGATTGATGGGTATCTTCCTCTCGCGCTTCCTGCTGGAGTTGATCAAGACCGAGCAGGAGGCTTTCGAGGTGGGCATGACCCTCAATATGGGGCAGTGGCTCTCGATCCCATTCATCCTGCTCTCGGCCGGCGTGATCTATTGGTCACTGAAGCGTCTCGAACAACCGATTCCCGTGGAGAAGGGGCCGCGTATGACCCCGAAAGTTAAAACCAAAAAACGTTAAAACGATGCAATCCGACAACCCGATGGTAATGGAGGTGAATCGCCTGGTGGGCGATCTCCTGGCCGGTGGCGAGCGTCTGCTCCTGCCCGGTATCGGTTCGTTAAAGCCGATTACCCGCCCCGCTTATCGCCTTTCGAAGAAGGAGGTAATGCCTCCCATGCGCACTGTGGAGTTCTCCGCCGAGGAGCGTGGCCTCTCGCTCGTGGACCGCATTGCCGTGGCTGCCGCCTGCACGCAGGAGGAGAGCCTGGAGGTATATCGTCGCTGGCTCGGCCATACGCAGCAGGAGGGAGAGCTGACCATCGAAGGGGTGGGCGTCCTGAAACAGCACCACTTCAAGGTGGCCGAGGCGTTTGCCGAACGGCTTAATCCGGCCGGTCGCAAGCCGGTTGCTGTGCGCCGTCGTCGTCGGGGATTCGATTGGATGGTTCTTGTCGGCATCTTGGCGATTCTCGTGGCGGGCGGAATTGCCTGGTATGGCTATCGCCTGATGCAACAAAAGCCCGCGCCGAAGGTGCAGGCGGTGGAGAGTACCTACGCGAAGACCGATACGACGACCGTGGCGCAACCGGTCGATACGGTCGTGCAGGCGGCTAAACCCGTGCAATCCGCACAACCTGCCGTTACCGCTTCGGCAGCTCCGACGGATGAGGTGCAACGCATGACTTCGGGTGTGAAATATGTCGTCCTGGGAGTCTTTTCGACGGAGGAAAATGCCCGTCGAGCCGTCTCTGAGGCTGCTTTTGGAGCCGATCCGTTGCGTTGCTCGATCTACCGTTTCGGCCGGAAGTGGATGGTTTCGCCCTATTATTCGGACGAGGCTTCGTCGGCAAACGAGTTCCGTAAAGCACACGCTGCGAGTCATCCCAATTTGTGGGTCTATCAAGCCAAGTAATGCGAGTCGCCGAAGTGATAACGCGCCTGATCGACTGTTTCTATTGGAGGCCGTTTCGGGCGCTTATGCCCTTACAGACCTTTCGTTATGCGGCCTGTGGCGGCCTGAATATGGTGCTCGATGCCTTGTGGTATTTCGTGATTTACAACTACATCGTCGCCCATCGCTTCTTTGACCTGGGTGTGGTGGTCATCTCGCCCCACATCGCCTCGATGCTTGTGGTCTTCCCGATCACCTTTTTCAACGGCTTTTGGCTCAATCGCAACGTGGCCTTCAAGCGTTCGCCCCTCTCCGAGGGTACGCAACTCTTTCGCTATGCCTTGTCGATTGTCGGTTCGGTGCTTTTGACCTACGCGGGATTGAAATTCTTTGTCGAGGTGTGCGGTGTTTGGCCCACCCCTTCGAAGGTGCTCACGACAGCCGTGACGGTCATCTACAGCTTCTTGGCCGCCAAGTACTTCACCTTCCGCGGGGCAGTGGAGGTGTAACTACTCAATAGCCCATCTACACAACACAAGATACCAAACCTTAAAACGAAACATTATGAAACAGATGTTGAAAATGTTGCTCTTGACGCCCCTTTTTCTGACGGGATGTGACGATGAACGTATCGTGACGCAGTAGCAGTTGCCCGTGCAGGCACATACGCTCCTTTCGACCTATTTTGCCGATCAAACGGTGTCGGTTGTCACCAAGCATCGCGATTGGTTTGAGGTGCACTATGAGGTGTTGTTGGCAGATGGCCGACAGATTGAGTTCAATCGCTCCGGAGCATGGACCGAGATCGCTTGCCGACCGACCGGTGTACCTGCGGATTTGATTCCGCAGCCGATCCTGCAACAGGTCGAGATGCGCTTCCCCTCGGTAGGTATCGTGGAGATAAATCGGGAGCGGAAAAATCATGAAGTGAAGCTCTCCAACGGTGTCGAGCTGGAATTTAATCGCAAGAATCAATTGGTTGAGTTTGACGACTAACCATTTCGGGGGCGGAATAGCTCTGTTACAGCTGCTTAAGCCGCTCCTCGCGGAGTTGCTGTAACTCGTACATCCGATCTCGGTAGCGGGCTGCGGCCGTGAAATCCAGCGCTTTGGCGGCACGCTCCATCTCCTCGCGGGCGTTTTGAATCTGCGCCTCCAGCTCCGTGACCGATTGCGGCCCTGATGCCGTGTAGGCAACCTCGACGTCGGCAGCCAGGCTGTAATGATCCTCCGTCAGGCGATGGGCCGTCAGATCGACCCCCTCCGTGGAACGCGATGCGAGCAGGGTGCTCTGCCCCGTACCGCTTCGCTTGGCTCGCGTCGGCATCTGCTCATGGGCGATATTGAAGGCAATCTGCTTTTGGCGACGACGATTCGACTCCTCGATGGCGCGTCGCATCGAGTCGGTGCAGGTGTCGGCATAGAGGATCGCTTTGCCGTGTCGGTGGCGTGCCGCACGACCGGCTATCTGTGTGATGGAGCGCACGTTGCGCAGAAATCCCTCCTTGTCGGCATCGAGGATGGCCACCAGCGCCACCTCCGGCAAATCAAGACCCTCACGCAGCAGGTTCACGCCAATCAGCACATCGAACATCCCCGCACGCAGATCTTCCAGAATCTGCACACGCTCCAGCGTATCGACATCGGAGTGGATGTAGCGGTTGCGAATCCCCACACGGTCAAAATATTTCGACAGCTCCTCGGCCATGCGTTTCGTGATGGTCGTGACGAGCACCTTGTCATCGCGTTTGGCGCATCGGTCGATCTCCTCGATCAGGTCGTCGATCTGCCCCTCGGTTGGACGCACCTCCAGGGGCGGATCCACCAGCCCCGTGGGGCGGATGAGCTGCTCGACCACCACGCCCTCGCACATCTTCAGCTCCCAATCGGCCGGTGTGGCGCTGACGTAGATCGTATCGCCCTGTAACTTCTCGAACTCGCTAAAGGTCAGGGGGCGATTATCCTTGGCGGCGGGTAGGCGGAAGCCGTACTCCACCAGATTCTCCTTGCGGGCGCGGTCGCCTCCGAACATGGCGTGCACCTGGGGCAGGGTGACGTGGCTCTCATCGACCACCAGCAGGTAATCCTCCGGAAAATAGTCCAACAAACAGAAGGGGCGCGTCCCTGCGGCACGGCCGTCGAAGTAGCGCGAATAGTTCTCGATGCCCGAGCAGTAGCCCAGCTCCTTGATCATCTCCAGGTCGTACTCCACGCGTTGCTTGATGCGTTGCGCCTCCATCGTGCGTCCGGCCTCCTCGAAGAAGGCGATCTGCTTGCCCAGGTCGAGGTAGATATCCTGCACGGCCTGATGGACGCGCTCTTTGGTCGTGACGAAGAGGTTGGTGGGGTAGAGGGTGATCACGTCGAGCGACGAAAGGCGTTGCCCCGTCACAGGGTCGATGGCGAAGATCGCCTCCACCTCATCGTCGAAGAACATCACGCGAAAACATTGGTTGCCGAACTCGCCGAAGGCCGCCATGATGTCCACCGTGTCGCCATTGACGCGGAACGTGGCAGGCGAAAGCTCGCGCTCGGTGCGCGTGTAGAGCGCATCTACCAGGTTGTAAAGCAGTCGCTTGTAGCCGATTCTCTTCCCCACCTCGATGCGGATCGCCGTAGCGTGAAACTCCTTCGGATTTCCACAACCGTAGAGGCACGACACGCTCGATACGACAATCACGTCCCGTCGCCCCGAGAGGAGCGTGGCTACCGTGTGCAGACGGAGTTGCTCGATTTCGGAGTTGATCGCCAGATCTTTTTCGATGTAGGTATCGGTGTTCGGGAGATAGGCTTCGGGCTGGTAGTAGTCGTAGTACGACACGAAGTACTCGACGGCATTTTCGGGGAAGAAATTCTTGAACTCGCCATAGAGCTGTGCCGCGAGGGTTTTGTTGTGGCTCAGCACGAGAGTAGGACGGTTCAATTCCTTGATGACATTGGCCACCGTGAAGGTCTTTCCCGAACCCGTAACTCCCTGCAAGGTATTGTGTTGCGATCCGTGTTGAATCGCATTGACCAGCCGGCTGATTGCCTCCGGCTGATCCCCCTGCGGGGCGTATCCCGATATGAGCTGAAACTCCATACCGCAAAAATAGAATTCAAAA